>CAYZJX010000025.1:0-2593 GCA_964479035.1 uncultured Desulfurococcaceae archaeon | reverse complement strand
TTTTCTTCATGCCTTATGAGGACGTTGATATCTGATACTTTAAATGCTGGGATATCATTCTCGCTGTCTCCAAAATAAGTTATTGGTCTTGATATAGCGTTTATGCTGAGGAGAGCCTTAATTGCCCAGCCCTTATCTATTTTATCAATAAATATGTCTATAAATGGCTGTTCAGGATATCTAACTACATTCAACCCTCCTTTTTCAGCAGCATTAATTACGGGCTCTATAAGTCTCACAGCATCGTCACGGCTCAGGGTGCTTCTTCTCCAGTCAATACAGAGTCCTACAGGAATATTCAGTGGCTCTACAACAATCTTCTTAACTTCAACATCCATGCCGTGAGATTCAGCAAGCTCTTTGGCTTCAGCTATGAGCTGGTAGAATAGCTGAAGTTTCTCATTACTTGGCATCTTAGGTATTGTTGGGAGGACTCCGATCCTGACTTCGAAGCCGTTAGAGCATATTAGGATGTGAGCGAAGTCAACCCTATTAATAAGAAAGGAATAGTCCTTAGTTGAAGCAACGACTAGTTTGAACTTTCGTGAAAGCAGCTTTAAGGGTTCTGTGATTTCATCAAAAACCATGGACTTGCTGCGCGCGACATTAATTGGAGCAAGTACTCCGTCGTAGTCGAAGATTAGTGTTTTACTGCTTAATATTTTCTCGACCACCTCTGAGAGCTGGTTTTCCTGCATGTACAACACCTAGCTCAGGAATCTTATTGTGGATCTCATATATAGTCTTCATCCTCTCAATTAAGTTCTTGGTTAACTTACTTGCTAGGAATGACTTAGCTCTGATTCTAGCATTCTCTGAGAGGTTGAGGTATAGTTCCTGATCTTCAAGAAGTACCTCTACAGCTTTAGCGGCACCATCCACATCATTTGGTCCGCCAACGTGGAGTCCCTCAATAAAGTGTCTTATAACCCATTTCTGCCCGTACACGGCACTAGTTACTACTGGCACACCACCGTACATGAACTCTACTTGCGCTAAGCCTAAAGCCTCCATTTTAGACATAATGATGTTAATGTAGGAAGCCTTAATTAAGGAGGCCTTCTCTTCGTCGGTGAGCTCCCCTAAAATGTAGAGGTTCTTCAACTTCCTACCCTCAGTAATTACTTCTTCGTACTGATTCCCAGGCTTCCCAGCTATTACAAATGCCGTATCTTTCCTGCGCCTCAGCTTAGCGGCCACCCTCACAATAGCCAGTGGGTTCTTTCTTCTCTCAATAGTACCTAAGTAAGTAACTAAGTACTTATCCTTAGGTAGCTTGTACTTCTCTAATACTAGGTCAGGCTTAGCCTCATCAATTAATTTAGCTTCATCATCGTCAAGACCGCCAGGATACACATGTATTTTAGTTGGTGAAGCACCTAATAGTACCATTTCCTCAGCTTCTAGAGGGGTAACGCAGAGTATCATGTCAGCAGCTCTGAAAATCTGAGGGAACGCCAGCTTATTCCATGATACTCTATAGGTTCTCTCGATTTCACTATACCTTATGGGGTCAGGTGGCTGGTAGTGACTCATGTGAGCGTATATAGGTGAGGTACCCTTACCTGTTGTTAAACTATAGAGCTTCCTCCACATCACCCACTTAGCGACCTCCTCAGGTCCATTCCATATTGTTGAGTGAGTAATGATTGCATCAATGCCGAGCTCGCTATGGAGTGCATTCATTACTTCCGTAAGTCCAGCAATCATTACCCGGCGTGGAGGCCACTTGCACTTGTAGCCTGCCACCCTAACTACCGGTATCTTAACATAGGGATCTTTAGGGAATAATGCGTACTTGTCTTTGCCTAAGGTGACTACCTTCTTCCCGTCATGGTATACTGAAGTAACTAGCCAAGCCTTAACCCCAAGTCTCCTTAACCACTTAACCATTCTTTGAGCAACTAGCTCTTGCCCTTTACTATTCGATGTCTGATACATTACGACCGCAGTATTTCTCATACTAATCATCACCTCAGTAGGTATTGATGAGCTCCATCAACGGAGTAAAGCGCAGGCATTCAGACTTATTAAAGCCTACGCCAAGCCAGTTATATCGTAGTTTAAACACTTATATCTTTTAGGCAATAGTAGTTAAGTAATCATTATTTGAGGGGTAATTGACCGTGAAGATCCTAATAATTCATCCGCACCTTGACGCCTTAGGTGGCAGCGAAGTACTCACTAGCATACTCACACGTGAGTTGCAGACCTTTGGCCATGAGCTAGTTGTTGTGTCCAGGGCGAGGAGGGCCGACCTATTTCCTAATAAAAGTAAAATTAAGTACCTGTACTTTAGGAAAGTGCAAGAGACTGGGGACATAGTATTTGACAGGATTAAGAGCATATTAACGACAGTTCATCATGCAATCACCAAGTACGGCCCAGACGTAATCCTCATAATGATTCAAGAGCCTATCTACGCGTTAATCTCTAAGTTAATTAAGCCTTCAATTGGTGTTGCCATGTACATTCACTTTCCGTTTGAGGAAGAGCTAACGCTGGAAAAAATAAAAATATTTTTAGAGATGTACCGCTTCCCTGGCAGGTACGAGAGCCTCTTCCATATAGCTGATCTTCACATGACTAACTC
>CAYZJX010000024.1:0-14457 GCA_964479035.1 uncultured Desulfurococcaceae archaeon | reverse complement strand
CCTGCTCTGAGCGTAATCTCATTTGCATAGTATTAACACAGAATAGAACTAGTGGAGTGGGGCGGCCGTCCCGTTTTGAACCACCGACCTCGGGCTCGACCCCTTCTCGGTGTGTCTCCGAGGCGGGCGGCCCGATCCCGAAGGTATCACGTTAAACCGATTTATAAGCTTTTAAGAAGTTGCAAGTATCGATATACAACATTAAGTGTCTTTCTGTTAATTTTTGATCTCACGTCCAAGTTACTAACACTTTTCTCTAATTCTCTCAAACATTTAGTAGTGATCTTGATGCCCGATCTATCACCACTATCATTGTTTCGTACATAAATCACAAGCACAGGTACCTTTCTTCCTTTTTCACTTCGTCTAAAATCAATATAAGCCGATATAGCCCTCGTAATTAGTACCTTAATTTCATTACTGGTATACCTGCATTCATAACTTCTTATAAGTCCTCTCACGAGATTCTCTAATTCCTTGCGTCTTTTTGGATGATAAACGTATTTGCATACATGCTTTGCGAATTTTAGGTTTGTGAGCCTCACATATCTCTCATAGTGCGGTCTTCCTCTATATTTGCCAAGGTTAACAAGCCCAAGGAGTGCGAGGTGATTTAGGAAGCGATCTACAAATATTCCCTTAAGGCTTTCTCTATTATATGAGATCATGAGGTGTCTCTTCACTTTCCTATGTATCCATCTCCGTCTATCAGACCCGCAAATAATGTTGCTAGGGATTCTTCCGATAGTTCTGATAATGCGGACGAGTCAGCAAGAATATTATGAATCAAATATATTATCCTGGTACGTAATTTCCAGTCTAGGAATAAAGTGATGTCAAAATATGATTTATTCGTTCTCATGGTATTTTGTTTAGAGATGACGATTCTAAGTTTTCGAGAAAGCTTTGCTGCTGAATAGAATATAGCGTAAAGGGTATCAGGATTTAATCCTTTGAAGGTTATAGTTCTTAGTTGTTTTTGCCTCACTATGCGTGATATTGGACCATCACTTATAATTAAACCTACTAATTTGAATATATCATTAAGGCTTTTCCGAGCTTCACTGACGCATTTACTCCGCGCTAGATTTATGTCTATGTATGTGTTATAGTGTTTGTCCTGCAGCCAAATTCCTATAATATCCTTGAACCATTTATACGTTACTTCATCATCACATATTGTCAGTTGCATATGTCTTTCCATATACTTTAATCCCTTTATATAGTGTCTTTTATGGCTATATGAGTAATAAGTAAGGATCAAGTTTCTTGATTGATGAATTCGCAGGGAAAGTAAGAGTAAAGGCGGGATCGGGCCGCCGGAGCTCATATGAGCCCCGCGGGCTTCCTGGCTACCCCACCCCGCTGCTCTGGCCCCCCGTAGTTAGTTATGTAGTTACTGGTTCTTTTAAGTTTTTGGTTGTTTGAGTATTCTTTTTCGTATTATTTTACGTACTTCTAGTGTGTTTATGTTTGCTTTGAGGCTCTCAGGTCCGCAGCCGTACTTCTTCGCTATTTCTATTTCTAGGTGGAGTTCTGTGGGTATCCCTAGTTCTTCGGCTGTCTTTAGTGCATCAGCTAAGCTCCTCGTTTTCTCAAGTTCTTGAGCTAGTTTATTCAGCTGGAGGACTGCATTGGTTCTTAGCATGAATATTAATGGCGATAGTGGGGTTATCTGAATACTCCTAGTTCCTTCCCGTATACTCCTCATGCCCATATGCCCGAGAAGTGCTTCGTAAGGTACCCTGCCTGCCTCAGTCCGCGTCTTAGGGAGTACCTTCTCATACAATTTAGCATGCTCTCTCCAAAGCCCTAAAGCGCCAATATATCCACCCCTAGACATCACCTCACTTATCCTACCCATAACGTAGTCCTGCGGAAGCTCGCCGTCAGCTCCGGGAGCGAGAACGGCAACTAATGAGTTAAATTCACTTACTGCAGCTAAAGTTAGTGAATCAGCTAGCGGAGACCAGAGTGACTCTTCATAGCCACTAGCTAATATATCCCCACCTACATCTAGAGCTACAATATACCTAAAGCCTGAGGCCACTAACTCACGAAGACACTCAACAATACCATAAACCCCAAACTCCAGTGTTATTGAAGGTATGGCGTCACCATACAATTCGGCAACAATAGCTGCATGAGGTCTGAAGACATATCTGCCGCCACACCTCTCAACATACGTATCAGACCCCACATAAACACACTTCTTCACTTCGGCATTTCTAATTAATGACTCAGGAATAGGGCCAGGGTACGGATCAAGAAACCACCTTTCCCACAAAATAGCAACCGGAACACACTTCTCAATACCGAGTAAATCACGCACTACTTCACAAAAAACGTACGCAGAAACAACATCGCCTGATCCACCAGCCCCGACAACCGCTACTCCTTCCCTCCTCAGCTCACTAATTATTCCACTCATACTCGGGCTACCGGATTTAATGTTAGTCAATATTATAAGTTTATATTACTTGATCGAAAACCCTAAAAGGGTAGGGATATTGGCATTTGGGCCACCTTCAATGGGGTACGATAGAGCAATAACGGTGTTCTCACCTGACGGCAAGCTGTACCAGGTAGAGTACGCAGCCGAAAACATAAAGAAGGGTTGGACGACCATAGCTGTTAAGAGCCCTAAGGGCGGGGTGATAGTTGCTGAGAGGAGGAGGATAGCGCCCCTAATCGACATCAGCTCAATAGAGAAAATATACTTAATAGATACACATATAGGGTCGTCATTTGCGGGCTTAGCAGCTGACGGCAGAGTCCTCATAGACTATGCAAGAAGAATAGCTATGAACTACAGATTTGTTTACGATGAGCCAGTAGATGTTGAGTACATAGTACGCAATATATGCGACGTAAAGCAACTATACACGCAGCACGCAGGCGTCAGACCATTCGGTGTTTCATTAATATTCCTTGGCGTAGACAGCAAGGGTGTTCAGCTATTTAAGACGGAAATAAACGGATACTACTTCGCATACTTAGCCATAGCGATGGGTTCAGGTGAGCAGCCAGCGATGGAGTTCTTAGAGAAGAACTACAAAGAAGGCATGAGCGTTGATGACCTCATAGAGTTAGCTTTGAAGGCCCTTAGAACATCTGCTGAAGCACCTCTAACAGCAGAAAACGTTGAGCTAGGCTACATAACAATGGAAGAAAAAGTATTCAGAAAATTAAGCCGTGATAAGTTAGCCGAGCTCTTAGCTAAGGCAGGTGTAAATAAATGAGCAGTAGAGGATATGTGATAGCACGTTATGAAGTTAAGGGCCGTAGATTCGAAATACTAGTTAATCCAGATAAGGCCCTTCAGTATCGCGAGGGCGCGCACATAAACATAGATGATGTTCTAATTGGGGATTACGTATACAAGGATGTACGTAAAGGTGATAGAGCGTCACCGGAAGAGCTAAGGAAAATCTTTGGAACCGACAACATAAGGAAAATAGCAGATATTATCATAAAGAAGGGAGAGCTACAGTTAACTACCGAGCAGCGCAGGAAGCTCTTAGAAGCTAAGAGAAGGCAAATCATAAATTACATAGCTCGGTCAGCCATAGACCCACACACGAAAACACCTATACCACCTCAAAGAATCGAGAAGGCTATGGAGGAGGTAAGAGTGAGTGTGGATCTTTATAAGAGCGTTGAGGAGCAGGCAACACAAATTATTAGAGCTATAGCTAGGGTGCTTCCAATAAAGATCGCTAGGGCATATATAACAGTGAGAGTACCGCCTGAAGTAGCTACTAGGGCGTACCAAGAGCTGAGAAGGCTAGGTGAAGTAAAGAATGAAAAATGGTTAAATGATGGAAGCTACCTAATAGAAATAGAACTCCCTGCTGGAATGCAGGCTGAGGTAATAGATAGAATTAATAGAGCGACGAGAGGATCCGCTGAAGTAAGCGTAAAGGTGGTATAAGTGTGTCGGAAAAAGATTCAGGTAGAAAATAGGGAATTAGTTGTTCCCGGGCAGTTGTTAGCTGAGGGGGAGTTTAAAGTAGGAACACCTAATTACGTATATAGGGTAGGTAGCAAATACTATTCAGCGGTAGTTGGTTTAGCTGAAATTACTGAGGAGTCGCTAGCTGTAATACCCCTAGAGGGTTTTTACTATCCTTCACCAGGTGACATAGTCATAGGTGTCATAAGGAATGTAGGCATAACTAGCTGGGAGGTTGATATAAGAGCGCCCTTCCCTGCAACACTTTATGCTGCAGACTTCCTAGGTAGGCCAATAAATCCAGCTAAGGAGGACTTGAGCGACTACCTAAATATAGGTGACGTAATTTTAGCTAAAGTAGATGTTTTTGATAGGACGAGAGATCCAATACTAACTACTAAGGGTAAAGGACTAGGAAAAGTAACTAAAGGCTCAGTAATAGAAATAAGTCCAGTTAAGGTGCCGAGGGTTATAGGTAAGAAAGGATCAATGCACCAAACACTTGAAAGTGAGACAGGATGTAAGATAACGGTAGCTAAAAATGGCAGGATACTCGTTGAGTGTCCCAATAAGCAGCTAGAGGAAATTGTAGTTCTTGCTATAAGGAAGATTGAGAGAGAAGCGCACATACCGGGTCTAACAGATAGGATAAAGGAATTTATTCTCAAGGAGAAGGTTAGGAGGGGGTTACTAGGTGGTGAGCAAGGTGGAGAAGCCGAAACTGATTAGGGAAGATGGACTGAGGCATGACGGCAGGAGACCTGACGAATTGAGATCTATTAAGATGCAGGTCGGGGTGCTGAAAAACGCTAATGGCTCTGCTTTAGTTGAGTACGGGAGAACTAGGGTGCTTGCAGCAGTCTACGGTCCCAGAGAACCCCAGCCGAAGCACATATCGTTACCTTACAGAGCAATACTGAGATGCAGGTACCACATGGCGCCATTTTCAACTCATGAAAGAAAGTCTCCAGCACCTACGAGAAGAGAAATAGAACTGTCTAAAGTTATCAGGGAGGCTTTAGAACCAATAGTAATTTCTGAGATGTTTCCGAGGGCATCAATAGACATATTCATTGAGGTGCTGAATGCGGATGGAGGCACGAGAACAACATCCATTACTGCCGCGTCACTAGCACTTGCTGATGCTGGAATACCTATGAGAGACCTCGTTGCTGGTGTGGCTGTAGGGAAGGTAGATGGAGTTATAGTAATTGACATTGATGAAGTAGAAGACATGTACGGTGAGGCTGATATGCCTGTCGCTGCAGCACCCTCACTAGGTAAAATAACGCTTCTACAACTAAATGGTGTTCTAACACCAAGTGAGTTTAAGGAGGCATTGGACCTAGCCATGAAGGGTATTCAAGAAATTTATAAAATACAGAAGGAGGTGCTTAAGACAAAGTATTTAGAAGTGAAGGTGGAGGAGTAGTTATGTCGATAACACCTTCATCAGACTACATAATACCTAAGTTAAAGGCAGAGACCATAATCTCCTTAATTAAGAAGGGAGTTAGAGCATCAGGTAGAGGGCTAGAGGATTTCAGGGAGTTAGAAGTAGTAACTAACTACATACCTAATGCAGACGGCTCAGCATTCGTAAAGCTAGGGAATACTCAAGTAGTTGTTGGTGTTAAGCTAGAATTAGGGACACCATACCCTGACACACCTAATGAAGGCGCCATAGTAGTGTCTGCCGAATTCGTACCCACAGCATCACCACTCTTCGAGCCTGGCCCTCCCGACGAGAACGCAATAGAGTTAGCGAGAGTTATTGATAGATCGCTGAGAGAGATAAAAGCAATAGACTTAAGTAAGCTAGTATTAATACCTGGAAAACGCGTGTGGGTAGTATGGATAGACATATATGTACTGGACCACGATGGCAACTTAATTGATGCTTCATCAATAGCTACCTTAGCTGCACTACTGACGGCTAAAGTACCGAAAGCTGAGGTGGAAGGCGAAGAAATTAAAGTCAGTAAAGGTGAGTATACCGGCCCATTACCTGTGAACAGGAAAGTGGTTACAGTAACAATAGGTAAGATTTATGATATAATGCTTATCGACCCGGATATTGAGGAAGAAACCGTTCTTGACACAAAGCTCGTTATTGCAGTGTCAGATGATGGAAGAATTGCTGGGCTTCAAAAGTCGGGAATGGGTGCTTTAAGTAAGGACGAGGTAATGAGAATGACCGAATTAGCCATGAAGAAGGGTAAAGAGCTGATAGAAAAAATTGAGAAGTCCATTAAGGTAGCAGTACCTGAGGTAGGTGCTGAAGAAGTTGCTGCAGAAGAAAAAGCTATAGAGACTGCTGAAGAAGAAAGCGAAAACGTAGGGAAGGATGTAGGAGTGAGCGAGAAGCACAGAGAAAACAATAAATAGACCGTAAGATAAAGCTTAAAAATAACGTGTCTACCTGCTAAATAAGGTTGGGGAAAATGGGCAGGAGAACAAGAGTTGTTAGCATAGCTGGTCGTTACGGGCCGAGGTATGGCTCTACATTAAGAAAGAAATGGAAGGAGGTTATGGAGAGGAGGTATGCTATTTATCGGTGTGTATTCTGTGGCAGTAAGGTTAGGATGAAGAGAATATCAGTAGGTCTATGGTACTGCCCTAGGTGCGGTCGCATATTTGCGGGTGGGGCTTATCAACCGTACACAGAGGTAGGCAAGGTAACACCTAAGTAGTGAAGCATAAAATGAATAAGAGGTTAATCATAACTACCTCCAGAGAGCCTTCTAGGAGAACAAGATCTTTTATAAAGGATCTCGTACTTGCAGTACCGCACTCCATCAAGTTTAACAGAGGTAAATTCACATTAGATGATTTAAGGAGAATAGTCATTAATAAGGGTGCTTACGGCTTACTAATGATTTACGAAAAGAAAGCTAATCCATCAGCACTCGTCTATTACGAAATATCAGGTACTGAATTAAAGAGGACTTACTTACTTAAAATAACATCAATTAAATTAGGTAGGGAAATTAGGGAGTATCAGAAACCGCTTGGCATCAAGTCATTAGTTATAGGTACTCCAAATATAGGTGAAGGCCTTCCAACTCATGCCGTCGAAGCATTAGTAAAAATTTTTAAGCCATCATTATATCAGAATAGGCCTCCGCAAAGATCTATTGAGGTAGTAGTTGTTGGTGATAGTTCCGGATTACTGGTGTCATTTATTTGTACATCATCTGAAAGACCGTGCGGTCCAACATTTAAGATTACGGGTGTCAAGCGATATGAGTAATACAGCAGTAACCTTTAGGGCTATAATAGAGCTGGGTAGTCATGAAATTGCTTCAGCCGTGGCAAAGGCTTTGACACCGGAAGCTGAGATTAGGTTAAGGGGTGTTAAAACGAGAATTAGTATCGTAGGTGAGTCAGTGATTGAGTTAATCATAGAAGCGCCAGATTACTCCTCCTTTAGGGCTGCAGTAAACGCTATGCTCAGGCTCATGTCATCAACTCTAGAGCTAATTAAAAAGATAAGTAGCACGACCTAGCGACTTAGTTGTAGTTCCCTATAGCAAAAGTATTATTAACATTTTCAGGAAATAACCTCACGGTGTAATTAATGGCTCAGAGATTACCGCCAGAACTCGAGCAGCTAGCTATTAAGTACCAACAGCTAGAGGCTCAGCTTACTTCCGTAGTTACTCAAAAAACAGCTATTATAACTCAAATTAGAGAGATAGAAAGAGCTTTGTCAGTACTTCAGTCTGTAAGTAATGATGCAGCTGTATACAGAAATACGGGCTTTGTCATGGTTAAGGTGAGTAAGGAGGAGGCGGTAAAAGACCTTGAAAACCGTAAGGAAGAGCTTCAAATCAGGTTGACAAGCCTTGAGAAAATGGAATCAATGCTAAAGAAACAGTTAGATGAAGTTAAGGAGAAAATAAGTAAGTTCAGAGTAGGAGCTAATGTCGGAAAAAGGAAAGATTAGGAAAAAAGTACCTGTAGTAAAGCTGGGTCTTAATTTAGATGGTATTAGCGAAAACGACCTAGAGAAATTGGCTGTTAAAGTATCAGAAAAGTTAGTGAATGCACTGGACGAGTTAATAGATAGGCAGAGCTACTATGTATCAACAGTTGAACTCGAGTTTGATAAGGAAGGAAAAACCATTAACGCTAACATTGAAATTGAGGTATCAATGATCACCCAGCCTTCTCCAGAACTAATTGCAAAAATAGATACTATTATTGATAAGTGCTTTGAGGCATTGAGGTATGAGCTCGTCAAAAAGTTTAAGAATAACTAACGAGGGAATCGAGAAAGCCCTGGCATGGCTTAGTAGCCTACGAGGGGAGGTCTGTATTTTAATTCATAAAAATGCGGATCCGGATGCTGCAGTGTCAGCAATTGCACTCAGCTACTTAATCAGGTACCTAATATCTAGTGGAGCTGCAATATCATTAGTAGCTCCAGAAGGGCTAGAGGCGGTATCTAGGAGAGTAATTGAAGCTCTCAACCTACTGAATTTCGTAGATGTTAAATGCATTAGTAAGGGAAAAGTAGAGTGCGCATATCAAGTAGTTATTGATACGGCCTCAACTAGTCAGCTGGGTGAATTCTCGAATATTCTTCGCAATTACATGGTATTAGACCACCATGAAGTTAACACGTTGATTGATTCGGCAAACATACTACTTTACGACCCTAAAAGAAAGTCAAGCTCTGAAATAGTTTTTATGGTGATAGAGCACCTGCTACGTAAGTCAGGTGACAGCATACCTAAGGAAATACTTACTGCATTAATCGCTGGTATTCTCTATGATACCAAGTACCTTAGATTAGCTGATGACGTGACTTTCGAGATTATGGCTAAACTCCTAAAACTTGGAGGAGACTATGCCCATGCTATAGCGATATTAAGTGCTAAGAAAAAGCTTGACTACTCTGAGCGTGTAGCAAGAATTAAAGGCGCTATGAGGGCAGGCTTATATAAAGTTAATGACTTACTTATGGTAGTTACGTGTATTGGGGCACATGAGTCATCAGTCCTTAAGCTTCTCCTTGATGCAGGTGCTGATATAGCTCTTGCAATAGCCGCTAAGAAGAATAAAGGTACTAGAATTATAATACGTACTACCAGTGAGGCAGTAAAGCACTTAGGTTTTCCACTTGCAGCGGAATTAGCTCGTGAATTAGGTGAGTGCATGAAAGGTTCTGGTGGCGGGCATGCCTCAGCAGCTGGTGTTTACGTAGAGGAATTCAAGCCGGAGTCATTCATTAAAGTACTCACAGAATTCTTTAGGTCAAGAGGCCTCAATCTTAAGATAATTGATGAAGGAAGATGGCTAAATGAATGCGGTGATTAATATTGGTTAAGGTTTATGCTGATGAAAGAGAAAGAGCATCTAAGGTACCTAAGTACTTGAGTGCTATGGGAGTAACAGTAATATACAAGCAATTACCGGTAGGCGACTACATACCAGCTGAGGGAATAGTCATTGAGAGAAAAAGAGTTGATGACCTAGCAAAGTCCGTTTTTGATGGAAGGCTTTTTGATCAACTAAGAAGGCTAAAAGAGACATCAGATAAGGTAGTACTTTTAGTTGAAGGCAGCCTTAATTATCTTAAGTCCAGGTACGCTAGCAGATATAAGGCTATCGAGGCAGCAGTAGTAACTGCTTCAATAATTAACTCACTACCTGTAATCTATACCCAAGACACCAGACATACAGCTGAAATAATAAAGTACATAGCCGAAAAATTTCAAGAGAGTAAGCAGAAAATTCCCACTCCCTCAACATATAAGAAGGCGATCAAACCTAAAACCACTGACTTAAAGAAGTGGCAATTATTTATACTATCATCATTTCCCGGCATAGGGCCTATACTGGCTGAAAGACTCCTACTTAAGTTCGGGTCGCTTAGGAAGGTGCTTACTTCATCGCCCTCAGAGCTCTCGAGAGTTGAAGGTATGACTGAAGAGAAAGCATGGCTCATAGCTAAGATAGTTAATGAGAATTACGCATCAACCACTTCAGTTGGTACAGGTTTAACAAAGTTTATGAAGTACAAAAGCAAGAATTCCGAAGATAGCACATAATCTGTGCCGCTGCATAAGTAATTGCTCAAAGTATTATAACTAGCTTAGCATAGATCACGTAAGTTTATAATCTCTAATCACTTAATTCCCCTAGGTTGAGGTACTATGCCGAGGTTCAAAACAGTAGAGCAGATACAGAAGATAATGTCTAATTTAGAGCAGGTTAGGAACATAGGGATTATTGCGCATGTAGATCACGGCAAGACAACTACTACAGACTCGCTGTTAGCAGCGGCAGGCATTATATCGATAAAAGTAGCTGGTGAGGCACTAGCTTTGGATTACTTGGATGTAGAGCAGAAGAGAGGTATAACTGTTAAGTCAGCTAACATAAGCCTTTACCACGAGTATGAGGGAAAGCCCTACGTAATTAACCTTATTGACACGCCAGGTCACGTAGACTTTAGCGGTAAAGTAACAAGGTCTCTAAGAGTACTGGATGGTGCGGTTGTCGTTGTTGATGCCGTAGAGGGTGTTATGACGCAGACGGAGACCGTGCTGAGGCAAGCGCTTGAGGAGAGAGTTCGTCCGCTACTCTTTATTAACAAGGTTGACAGGCTGATTAAGGAGCTGAAGCTTACTCCAGAAGAAATACAGAGGAGATTTGTTGAGATAATAAGGGACATAAATACTTTAATTAACGAGTTTGCTGAGCCTGAGTTCAGGGAGAAGTGGCGCTTAGACCCAGCGAAGGGTATGGTGATTTTTGGTTCAGCAAGAGATAAGATAGGAATTTCTGTTCCCATGGTCAAGAAGAAGGGCATTAAAATAATGGACATGATAAATGCCTACGCTAAGGGCAAGGAGGCTGTAGAGGAGTTACAGAAGTTAATTCCGCTTCATGAAGCACTTCTCGATGCGGTAATCAAGTTCGTTCCCAATCCACGTGAAGCACAGCGGTATAGAATTCCTAAAATATGGAAAGGCAACCTAGACAGCGAGCTCGGAAAAGCTATGCTTAATGTCGACCCCAACGGACCCTTAGTATTCTTCATTAATGACATGAGGGTCGATCCGCATGCAGGCTTGGTAGCTACAGGTAGAGTTTTCTCAGGCACGCTACGTACAGGTTCGGAAGTCTGGCTCTTAATGGCGAGAACAAAGCAGAGAATACTTCAGACAGGACTATACATGGGTCCGTATAGGGAGTCAGTAGGATTAGTGACAGCAGGTAATATAGCAGCCGTACTAGGTCTCGATAGAGGTCGTGCGGGCGAAACAGCTGTTGCTATAGAATATAAAGATACGGCGGCACCATTTGAGAAATTACATTACGTATCAGAGCCTGTAGTGACTATGGCTGTCGAGCCGAAGAGACCCACAGAGCTCACTAAGTTGATAGAAGCTCTAAGAAAGATGGCTATAGAGGATCCTAACTTGATAGTTAAGATTAATGAGGAAACAGGTGAGTACCTAATATCTGGTATGGGGCCGCTTCACCTAGAAATAATGCTGACATTACTTAAGCAGAATTATGGGCTTGAGGTGGAGACCTCACCTCCGATAGTGGTTTATAGAGAAACTATACGTAATGTATCAGATAGGCTAGAAGGGAAGTCACCCAACAAACACAATAAGCTATACATAAGTGTTGAGCCGCTTAATGAAGAGACTATTAAGTTGATTCAGCAGGGGGTAATTACTGAAGATATGGATGCGAGAGAAAGAGCTAAAATTCTGAGGGATCAAGCAGGTTGGGAGTATGATGAGGCAAGAAGAATTTGGGCCATTGACGAAAACTATAACATACTAATCGATAGAACCGTAGGTGTACAGCACCTCAGAGAGGTTAAGGATACAATTATTCAAGGATTTAGGCTAGCTATGAGGGAAGGTCCACTAGCTATGGAACCTGTCCGAGGCGTTAAGGTAATACTACATGATGCGGTAATTCATGAAGACCCAGCACATAGGGGACCTGCTCAGATATATCCGGCAGTGAGGAACCCTATTTATGCTGGGATGCTAATGTCGCGTCCAACACTACTTGAGCCTCTACAGAAGCTTGACATTAGGACGCCAATCGACTTCATGAGCTCAGTAATAGGTGTCATAACTAAAAGGAGGGGAAGAGTACTTAATGTGATTCAGCACAGTAGCAACATTGTGAGAATAATGGCTGAGATACCAGTAGCTGAGTCTATGGATTTGGCTGAGGCTCTGAGGAGCGCTACAGCTGGTAGAGCGTTCTGGGGAACTGAGTTCAGTAGGTGGGCGCCAGTACCTGATTCACTATTACTAGATCTGGTGAGGAAGATTAGGGAGAGAAAGGGACTAAAGCCCGAGCCACCAAGACCTGAGGACTTTATATCGCCATATTAAGAGTAGATGTTAATTTGTAACTACAGAATAACTAATTTCAAATTATTATTCACTAAGCTCTTTTAGGAGGGCCCTAACAGCGTATCTTATTGCTTCAGATGACGAGTACTTAGGTCTCCAGCCCAGCGACTTTAGTTTGCTGTTATCAAGTAACATAAATTTGACATCACCTTTCCAGCCCCTGCCGTCTTCAGTAACCTTTCTGTACGTGAACCTAACGTTACTTAAGCCCATTTCTTCAACAACAATTTCTGCTATATCATTAACTGTTATCCAATCATCATTTCCTACATTAAATATTGCGTAGCTACTTCCTGACCTAATTAAGTAATTTAGTGAGTAGTCAATACCAATTAGTAAGTCATGAACATGAAGATATGACTTCCTTTGTGTGCCATCTCCCAGTATTTCAAGTACCTTAGGATTAGTCCTTAGTTTTCTAATGAAGTCTACAATGACTCCATGGGTCTGTCTTGGTCCCACTATGTTTGCAAACCTTAAGATCAGTGATTTAATACCATACAGCTTACTGTATGTAATTATTAAGTATTCGCAGGCTAGCTTAGCTGCACCATAAACGGAAATAGGTTCTAGGGGTTGGTAATCCTCAGGAGTTGGGAACCTCTTTGCATCTCCGTAGACCGTAGATGAACTTGCAAATATAAGTAAGCTCACATCATTTACTCTACACTGCTCTAATACATTAAAAGTAACTAATATGTTCTCATCGAAGTGCACCTTAGGATTAGTTACTGAAACCCTAACTTCAGGGTTTGCGGCAAAATGATATATGGCATCAATACCATCAAAGCACTTTCCCCATGTAGTGGCTTGATTCTTTAGGTCCCCCTTAATGAACTTTATCTTACCGGAGTTAACGAGGTGTGATATATTTGATAGCTTACCAGAAGATAAATTATCTATGACGATTACCTCATGTCCGTCATGAACCAATTTTTCAGTAAGATGAGATCCTATAAAGCCAGCACCACCCGTTACAATAACCCTCACAATTAACACCACAAACTTACTCAAATTTTACTAAGCTATTGCTTGCTTTCAAGTATTGATGCTGTTATTTTATTTACTAAGCTTAGGACATTATCTAAGTTGCTTTCACTAGGGTTCTTGTACTTAATTATGATGTGATTTCCTCTTAGCGATATTAGTAGCTTTTCACTTAATTCCCTAGGAATGGATGATATTATCTTTACGAAGCTCAGGTCTTTCTTATGTAGGCATATTCTTAATGTGTGCCCTAAGTCTGTCTCAAGTACCAGCATTCCTAAGCCATTACTCCTGCATAGCTTAAGGAGGAGATCGTAGGCTATAGGTTTTAGCAGGCTAAAGTTTTCCTTTATAAATTCATCATCAAACTTCGTTGACACTACCAGCAGTGGTATGATATTATACTTAATGTAGTGTTCTTCCTTAACTAACTTGCCTGCAATCCTCAGTGCCTCATCAAATTTTGTTGCTTCCCTAATTACTGGCTCAGGTAGTTTAAGGGATTTGGTCTTAATAGCGTTTAACGCAAAATTATACATCTCCCTTCTAAATTCCTTGTTGTTGTAGTTCATTTTTAGTGCCTTATACATTATTTTACCTACTCGTGAGAGTCTATCAAGCCTTAGCTCATTCATACTTACTATATCATTGAGAAGCTGTTCTGGAATATTGATTTTTTCGTTAAGTGTTAGTACATACTCAAGAACCGTTTCTGTTATGGATCTTACATTGGCAAATTTCATTATGATTTCGGACCTACCTGATCCGTCGTACCTGAATATAATACCTAATTTCTTGTCATTAAAGAACTTTATAGCCGTTGTATTCCTGAGAATGGCACCCTCTCTATGACTAATGCCAACGGTGTATGCTCCGCTTATAATTAAGCTCTTTACTTCCTGTGGTGAGGGAAACTCTATGAAAACCCTCTTTCCCTTCTTTATTAGTGCTGCGGCTAGCGCAGCCGAACCAACTACTTCATCCCAGGTCCACCCAGAATATATTGTTGTGCTCGCACTCACGCTTTCACCCAAGCACGCGTATCCGTGAATTCAGCTACATCTAGTACTGTTTTGTGCTTAATTGTATTATTGCATTTCATGATTTACTTCC
>CAYZJX010000023.1:0-14886 GCA_964479035.1 uncultured Desulfurococcaceae archaeon | reverse complement strand
GATTTATTCCGTAAGGTGCTAAGGCGCTAATGATTGTCGCACCCCATGCTATTGCAAGTACTATAACATCAAAGAACATTCCAAGCACAGCAAGTATTCCCGCTAGTATCAGTAAAGCAATAAATGGACTAACCCCAGCACTGATGCTCCTAAAAAATCCTATTAATGCCTCATTTAACCCGCTAAGAGACCAAGTATAATTGAGTATATATGATGCACCAATCATTAATAAGACTACTGCAGTAGTTTTGCATGCTTCAATGAATATCTGAGCTATTTTCTTAGGTGTTAAAGTCCGATAAGCAGCCGCAACTAAAAGTGCTGCAATAGCTCCTAAAGCTCCAGCTTCAGTAACAGAGAAAATACCTAAATATATTCCTCCCAGTACTGATAATGGAACAGCTACTAATGGTGCTGCTTTAAGAATGTTAATTATTATTTCTCGGAGAGTATATCTCCTCTCTAACCCCCCATACCCCTTTCTAAACGATACCACAAGTATAGCTATTATTAAAGCAAGCATTACTAAGACACCTAAGGCAGCTGCCACGAAGAACATAGATATTACCGATGTATTAGTAGCTACTGCTATGATTATTGCTGGAATACTCGGTGGTATGAATGCACCGAGCGGTGAAGACGCTGTTATGGTTGCTGCAGCAAATTCCCTAGGATACCCCCTATGCTCCATCTCCGGGCCCATTATTCTAGAAAAAGCGGCGGCTGTCGCTGCTACAGCGCCAGTAAGTAATCCGAAGAACGCGCAACCGACTACGGTAACGACAGCTAATCCACCCTTAACACGTCCAAATATAGGTTGCAATGCATCAACAATAAGACTTGTTAGCCCTGTCTTCTCAAAAACTACACCCATAAACGTGAATAGGAAAACCCCTAATAATGGGAACGACCTTACTGGCAGCACCATAGCTTTAGCGGCTGTTGTTAAGTCAATTCCTGTCAATAGCATTGTGATAATGCTGCTTAGCCCTATTGAAAATGTTACTGGCACACCTAAAATTATCAGGATTAGCAATAGTACAAAGAAAATTATGCCTGTTACTGCTAATGAAATACCGATCATTTCTTACCCTCCTCAACGGGTTTATATAGAAGTATAATCTTCATCACGTAACGTACAATAATAAATGAGAACCCTAGTATCATAGCTGCATATAATGCAGTCATCGGTAACCTTAGAAATGTTGTCTTCTGTAGTTTGTAAGTGTCATAAAATTCTATTAGTGCATAAAGCATTACTCCGGCAAAACTTATGCACGCAAGGTATATAGCCGTTTTAAATATTTTTCCTTTCTTTTCTCTAATAATTCCAACAAATGGGTGATCTCCAACTCTTAACACTAAGCTTCCGCCAATGAAAACCAGCCACATGTGAAAGAGCCAGGCTAACTCAGGTTCTTGGGGAAATACTCCATGTATTATATACCTATTGATTGCACCATATAATAGAACTGATATAATTCCAACTCCACATACAAATACTATAGGAATTTCTATTGCTGTTAGCACGCTATCTAAGTATTTTAGAGCTCTAGTAGCTGTCGACTTCATGGAGCTTCACCACGTATTCGCTCCTTACTCTAGTACATGTTCGCGAAATAAATTTTGATTTCAACATAGGTAGTAGTGTTTTATAAGGAAAAAATACTTAAATTTAGCCAAAACCTTTTCTATACTGCTGTAGCCAGTCAAGTACAGCTGAAGGTATATCTTTGATGTGTTTCTGCAGGAAACATGACTCTAACCTGTCAAAGATAGGGCCGGTATCAATCCAGTATATCTTTGCACCGTGCTGCACTAGATACTGCGGACCTAATACTCTTTCAACGTAGAGCCCCCACGCATTCTTTTCATGTGCTGCCTCCTTTGCTGCCTTAATTACGATTTCACGCAGGTCTGCTGGTAGCTGATCCAGTAACTGTTTGCTAACAACTACGAAGTGCCAAGCATAGCACCAAGGCACCATAGCTATGTTGGGAGCTACTTCATAGAATTTCATGGCTATAATTGCTGGTATTTCATTTTCCATTGCGTCGATTGCCTTCGTCTGCAGAAGCGTGTAGCATTCACCGTAGGGTAGAGCTTCAGGATTAGCGCCTAGGCACTGACCTGCTTCAATGAATACCGGTGACCCCATTACTCTAAGCTTTAGTCCTTGATAGTCTTCAAGTGATTTTATCGGTTTTTCAGGAATTGATAGGAAAACTCTTCCCCCACCTACTGTGATTGCAAGAACTTCCCATCCGAATTGTTCAAGTTGCTGATTAGCGTAGTTTACTGCTAAGTCTGATTCTGCAAATGCGATGGCTTCCTCAGTGTTTCTGAATAGGCCTGGGTAGCTGAAGAAGTTTAGTGCATCAGTATATGCTGAGAATCTTGATACTTCTACTGTGGCCATGAAGAGCTGACCTTTTCTCATAAGTTCCAGGTATTCGCTCTGATCCCCTAATTCTCCTCCTGGATGCAGAATAACCTTTATTCTACCGCCGGACCTATATTCAACTTTTTCCTTAAACCTCGTGAAGAAGTAGTGGTGCGTATCGAATTCTGAGGGAGCCGTCAAGTACGCACAGTGAAGCTCGAACTCCGGCTTAACCTCACCAGCAGGTGATGTTACTGTTTCAGTAATTGTGGTAGTTACTGTCGCACCTGCCCCGGCCGTAACTGTTACAGTTTTTGTCTCACCGGCACCTGGAGCAGTTACAGTTACTGTACTTGTAGCTGCAGCTGGAGCGGATGCTGTTCCGGCAAAGTACCCTCCAAGACCAGCAATTATTATTAATACGACTAATATAGCTATTACAGCCTTCGAAGCTCCGTTCATAGTAATTACCGATTGAACTTGAGGAATGTAATTTAAAACCACTAAATTTAACAAGTTCTATAATACATTCGAATAAATAGTAAACCCGTAATTTAAGATTAGTTGTAAGAGTCACATTAAATTGCGTGCTGGCTTTAAGCTACTGTTTAATTAAATTTTAAATCTTGCTAATCCATGGAATTAGCTATATTTGCTCTTTCTTTGAACTATTTTAAGTCAGGTAATACTTTCTCAATACTTAAAGGCACTTAGGACTTAGCAATTGATTTGCAGAATATTAGTAGAATTTAATTATCGTAAATGAAATTAATATAAGGTACTGAGGTGTTTTATGATGTTAAAAAAGAGATTTTTACCGAAAGATCTAAGTATGCTTAGAATTACAGTTAATAATACTAGAAATAGCTTCTTTGGCGAGCTAAGTAGGAGAGCTTCTACTCACATAAATCTTGAGATTTTTAGAGTGCCTGACATGGATCAGTATATAGTCTTCGCGTACTCTTATGGTAAGAACGTAGATAAGTATGCACTTGACCTAGTGCAGAATAATGAGTTTTTGAGGAGGAGCAAGATACAGAAAATAAAGGTGTGGTGCGACAGTGGGCTTACATACATTATCGCTGTTAAGAAAATATGTGAATTCTTTAGTCTTGCTGAAAACAATAGTGTAACTATTCTATCACCTTACACTTTTGATAGAGGAAGAAGAATATATGTTGCCTTAGGGAAGAATGAGAACCTAAGGAACTACATAGCTGATGTCAAGAAGTACTATGGTCCTAAAAATATTACTTACAGGCAAATAGATGCAGTAGAACATCTAAGTAATTTACTTCCTAAAAGATCGCTTATGAGTATCATACTGGATAAGTTAACAGATAAAGAACTCAACATACTGAGGATAGCGTACAGGGAGGGATATTTCGATTACCCTCATAAAACTAGCTTAGAGGAGATAAGCGAAAAAACAATGCTATCTAAGGTTACAGTTGGTATACACCTCAGAAAAGCACTAAGAAAAATCATGGATGAATTAATGCGTTTAAGCACATATACTCCACACAGCTATTGCTGAATCATCATAAATTAACATAAACCCATTTTAACTAAATAGTATAATTGGATGCAATAGAGGTCATTAAGTATAGAGAAGCTTGAGAATTTTCTTGAACTCAGCATACACTTTCGCGTACTTACTTACTGCCCTTGGGTCAGGACTTACTAGCCTACAGCTATTAATGAGATTATTAAGTATTTCTTCAAGAGATTTGTCGCTAATTACCTTCAAGCTTCTTAGTGTGAGAAGCGCATTACCTATATGTGATATATCAGGTAACTCACAATAGAGTACTTTCTTGTTAAGCATGTTCGCAAGTACTTTCTGAACTGCTGAGTACTTAGCTAATTTACCTCCAACTCTAACTTCATCAAATACAATTCCATTCTCCTCTAATCCCTCACCAACTATTTTCAGCATTGAAGTAACTCCCTCTACCGCAGCTCTAATTACATCAATGTTATCTATCTCGGGTTTTAACCCAAGTATGGATACCCTCCAATTCGGGATTATGAATGGAATTCTTTCAGGATATAATATAGGAATTAGCAAGCACCTACTTTCCTTTTCAAGTCTGTTATCAACATTATTGAAAATCTCATCATACAGTACTCTAGCACTGCCGGTACTGCTTATATTTAGAAGCCTTACCAAGTAATCAAAAATTATTCCTGCATTACTTATGCCAGCTCCGCAAAGCCACTTACTATTGATAAAGTAATATGTTTGAAACCTCATTAATTCAGGGTTATCTAATACTGGGTGATCTGCAACAACTCTCAGCATGGCACTAGTTCCTAAATTAATTACACCAAGACCACTCCTTCCTAGGGTTAGGCCATATATCATTGAGGCACCATCGTAAAGCCCAGTAACCACAGGAACACGTTCATCAATACCTAAGGCTTCAGCTATTTCTGTCTTAATTTCCGCTATATATGATCCCTCAACTAGTAAGGGTAGCTTAGATTCATCTAGGCCCGCGATCTCTAATGCAAGGTCATCCCATTTTAGATCATGAATATTAAGTAACTGATAAGTACCTGAAGCAGAGGCTAGATCCGTTACTACTTCATTAGTGAATATACGCATTAGGAACGACTTAGCATCCAGGAAGTACTCTGCCTCTTTAATGAGTTCTTTTTGCTTCTTCTTGAGCCATAAAATCTTAGGGAGTGCGTAGATATGTAGCGGTGGGCACCCTGTCCTTAAGTACAGCTCCTTACCATGGGGCTTTAAGTCTTCTACAGCAGCATAAGATCTCTCATCAACCCAAGTAATTATGTTCGTTAATGGCTTCATGCCACGACCTAGTGCTACAAGACCGAAAAGATAGCTTGAGAATACTACTGCGTCCACACTTGGTGAAGAAACATGTTTCATTGACTCCACAATTAATTTAGTTAGTAAATTCGGATTATGCTCATAAGCACCTTTCTCAGGTTTTTCAGGAGGGACTCTGATGTTGTAGCCTTTAATTACATGAATAAAATTATTTGAAACTTCAACTAATGCTGTTTTAATATTAGTCGTACCCACATCTACCGATATTAAGCGCATTTCACGCACCTTTTAACATACTTCTTGAAGCTCCCTCAATTAATTCAACTAACTTAAGAAAAGTTTTGAAGCACTTCATATATTCCCTGCAGAACTCTACTCCAAGTGCTATAGTACCTGTATTAGAGCTATCTAAATTACTGAAATAACCTAATGCACGAGTTACTGGAGCTGTACCCCTGAAAACTATAGCAGGACATGCCTCCATATAAAATGTAATTGACTTACATAAAACGATTCTTAGTCTATTATCTTCTAAAGCATCAACTACTCCTTTAGCAATGAATGCTAACCCTTCGTAAAGGCTATTCATGAAATGTTCTCTATGCCCCAAATTAATACATGAAGTCCTATCCTCAACTACCATGCACATTCAATAAGCCTCCTGAAAAAAGACTAGGTTTTCAAGGACCTCAATTTTTCTGGCATTACCACTACTCCATCAATGGGTTTACCTCTCAAGTAATTCAATATAGCCTCAACAACCGCATCATCCATTCCCTTTAAGGCTTCATAAGTATATGCCGCAATATGAGGGGTCACTACAACATTCTCGAACTCTAATATTTGGTGGTCCTTACCTATAGGCTCGCCCTCAATAACATCGAAAGCTACCGCTCTAACCTTACCCTTCTTTAAGTACTCAATAAGTGCTTGGGTATCTATTAACTCGCCTCTAGCTGTATTTACAAGTATTACACCATCCTTCATTTTCTCAAATGCCTCTCTATTTATGAGGTGGTAGGATTCCTTAGTTAAGGCGGCATGGAATGTAATTATATCACTCTTACTTAGTAATTCATCAAGAGTACTTACTGGCTCACCGCCAAGTTCTAAAATTCTTCCTGGCTCGACATAGGGATCATAGACTAAGACTTTAGACCCAAACCCCTTAGCTAAAATTTCAACCACTCTTGAGCCTATGTTACCACATCCTATTACTCCAATAACTAAGTTCTTTAGCTCATTACCCACGAACTTAGCCCTCTCATGCCACCTACCATTTCTTACAGCATTGCTTGCTTGCGGAATCATTCTTAGTGCGGACATCATTAACGCTACAGTGTGCTCAGCTACAGCCTCACGCTCTCTCCACCCAGGAACTCTCGCTACTATGACGCCGTGCTCCTCTGCAGCCTTTACATCTATATTATCATACCCAATACCATGCCTTACAATCATTACCACGCTATCGTTATTCTCAAAGAATTCCCTACTATATGAGGGTGTGACACTAGCGATAATGAAGTGGTAGCCCTTGAGCTTTTCAGCTAGTTCACTACCTCTTATGTTTTTAGGCACCTCAAACTTATTGACTTCCCCAATTTGCCTTAATCTCTCAATGCTGTCCGTATAAACCCCAAAGGATTTCGAATTCACGATAGCTATTCTTACTTTCATTTACTGATCCCCGCACCCATCTTAATGAACGGCTCTACAATTTTCTTTAGCTCCTCTAGTTGATCTTTTGTGAGTCCCTCACTTAATTGCAGGGGTGGGTAGCCACTGTGTATACCCCTTAGCTTCAGAACCTCTCTGAATACTTCTTGTAATTCAATACCGTACTTTCTCAATGTTCTCCTCAGCTTATTGATCATGAACTGATACCGTTGCCCCTCCTTATGATTTCCGCTTACAACTGCCTTATACAGCGCCACTACTACTTCTGGGAATGCATTAGATACGCCGCATATATGGGCGTGAGCCCCCACCGAAAAAGTATAGTAAATCATGCTGTCCCCTGCACCAGCTATGAAGTACTTATTACCGAACCTCTCCACGTATTCGAGCAGCTGATCCACATCATAGCTCGTATCTTTTATCCCGATTACTGCTGGCACTTCACTAACTATTAATTCAAAGTCATCAGGAGATATGTTGTACCTCTGTCTATTCTTAATATTATAAATCACTATGCCTACATCTTCTTTAGCTATGTAGTCAAAGTACTTTATGAGTCCTTTCTTAGTTGGGACATGATAGATAGGGCCTACTGTGCTTACAGCCTCGTACCCTAGGTCTCTAGCTGTCCTAGCAAGTGAAGCAATAACCTCAATATCTGAGCTACCTATGTGAGGCAATACTATCGTCTTACTTGGCACTATGTCTATGACCTTCTCAAGTATTTTCTTCTTCAGTCTTTCACTTAATAAAATACCTTCCCCATAAGTACCCATAATGAATAGTCCACTAATTCCCTTGCTTAGTTGAAACTTAATCATTTCCTCAAGACATTTAGTACATATATCGGATTCCTTAGTTAAAGGAGTTATGAGAGCTGTAATCACACCCTGAAGCTTCCATGGCATGAACCTCACCAACAGTTCCCTAACTTACTTAACTTAAAATAAACTTCATACAACATGTTTATATGGTAAGTCGAAAAACTTACCTAAGTTAATTTAGTGTCAAGCACTGTGCCGAGTTAGGTCTCTATATATTTTATTTTTAGCCATTCACTAAGCAACTTTAGTTCATGTCTAATATCTCCGAAAGCCACCACAAAGTGATTACCTGTTGTATAATTTATGAACTCTCTTGGATTATCTATTTTTACTTTGAATTCAACGCCCTTACTTATGCTACTTGAGACTACCCTACCTAGTGTGGCGTAGATAGTGTCAAATAGCCTGCCATAGATCCTAAATACTGTTACTATCTTGCCTTCAGGTACTTTAGGCCTGCAATGCACTGCCATTACTTTCTCCTTAATTATTGAAGGAGGTTCTGCCTCAAGTATGTCTACACTGCCTGCTTCCTCTGATATAGATGCTGCAGCAGCACAGTGTATGAAAGTTACTACACCATCTTTACTGACAGAATAAGGATCTGTTATTAGTGCTGGCTTATTGGTAAGGTACTGAGCTATGATCGCTCCCACAGTATTTAGTATATCCATCTCACACCCTATTAGCTGATCATCAATGAAACCTAAGCACGGATTTACTCCAAATATAGGATAGAGTTCAGTGTAGCACTCGACAGCTACTCCATCAAGTCCTAATTCCTCCTGAATTTTCTTAAGTGCTAAATACAGCTTCACGGCTTTCCATATAGCCTGTTCACTGGCTCTGACCCTATATTTTGACTTGATCTCTAGTAGCTTAATTTCTACGTCTTTATTACTAATTTCCCTGAACTTTCTTAGTAAATCGCTAACAGTTATGTACACTACATCAACACCCAATCTATCTTTTAGTACATTTCTGTTGAAGTGAGATGAAATCATAGGAGGTGTTGGATGCCCAATAGCACCTAATCTTAATTTACTGAGTTTATTGATAACTGCTGCAACAGTGGCAAATCTCCTTAACTCACTTAAAGCTTCAGAATCATCTGGTAACGCATGAATATGCTTAATTTTTATTCCTTTCTCTATTAATCTGCCATAAGCTAAACCAGATGTCGGTAGTGAGTATCGTGATGGGAGAGACCATATTACTACTGGTTTTCCGACCTCCTCGGCTAACTTAGCCTGCAAGTGCCCTGTAAAGCCGTGTAAAGCAAACGATAGAAGTAGATCAAAATCAAGCTTCTTAATCTCTCTCCCCTTATTTATGGCTGCTACTTCATTATCTACAGGATCAGTAACAATTAAGTCGAAGTCAAGCTTTTTAATACTGCCTAAGAACATCTCATAATCCTTCACTATATCCTCAGAACTCAATCTACCGAATGGTACTAAGCAAATTTTTGGTTTTAACAATTCATTCATCTTAATCACTTCAGCTACATCATCCCGCACATTACATGGTAACTTAGTCGAAATCTTTACAGGGAAAAATTAATTTGTAGGACTAAGGTTTTCAATAGTTAAGTCTCCATCATGACCTCTTATCTCACACAGGGCCTGCGTAGGCGACGTATCCGCCATCTATTAGTATTGTCTCTCCGGTGATAAAGCTAGCATCATCTGATGCTAAGAATACTGTTAGCCTTGCTACTTCCCGGGGTGTTGCCAATCTCTTCATAGGGGTCATCATCTTGACTGCTTCCTCATTAACTATGCCCTTCTTTATTAGATTTACAACACGCTCTGTAGCTACCCAACCAGGAGCTATCGCTACAACTCTGATACCTTGCTCAGCCCACTCCACAGCTAATTCCTTAGTTAAACCAATAACACCAGCTTTCGAGGCGCAATAGGCTGATCTCCTAGGTAACCCTAGGTACCCAAGCATTGACGCCATATTTATTATTACCCCACCACCTTGCTTAACCATGACCTTGCCAACTGCTTGACTGCATAGGAATACACCAGTTAAGTTAACATTAATTATTTTTTGCCAGTCTTCGAGAGTCATTTCCAACGCGGGCTTTTGCATTGCTATGCCTGCGTTATTCACTAAAATATCCACTCTACCGAAGTTATCTACGGCAGTCTTAACCATCTTTTCAACGTCCTCAGGTTTCGAAACATCTACTTTAACAGCTACTGCCTCACCACCCATTGCTTTAAGTTCTTCAGCTGTCTTCCGAGCTTCTACTTCATCTAAGTCAGCTACAATTACCTTAGCTCCCTCCTTTACGAATTCTATAGCAATTGCCTTACCTATACCTCTAGCCGCACCTGTTACTATAGCTACTTTATCCTTAAGTTTCATGATGAAACCCTTTTAATTAACTCAATGAAAGATATAAGAGCTCCATACAATATGTTTTATATGAATTTTAGCGCTTTAATTGCTATAGATTAATTAACTGCGTAATAGCATATTACACAATTCACTACTTGTTGTGCTTATACTATTTAAATTGTTTTATTTAGTTTTTATAAGATCTAACCTCGTGGTGAGAAGGGCTGTAGCATGAGAGAACCCGTACACTCATGTGAGGAGTTCCTCCTAAGCAGAAGAAGTATTAGGGCTTTCAGGGACGAGGATGTGTCAGTAGACCTAATACTTAAGGCTATAGATATTGCTAGGTACGCACCAAGCTCTGGTAATAGGCAGCCATGGGAGTTCATGATAATAAAGAGTAAAGATAGAATAAAGGAGTTAGCGGACATTCACCCGTGGGCTAGGCCAGCACTTGGTGCTTCAGCAGTAGTGATAGTTCTAGTAAACGAAAAGCAGTCACCGGTTTCATACATTGTTGATGGCGCTATAGCTGCCACATACTTGTGGCTTGCGCTACACTGCCTTGGATTAGGGGCGGTCTGGCTGCAAACACTTAGGAATACAAATAAGTTAAGAGAAATCCTTAGTATTCCGCAAGAATACTTGCCAGTAGCTATTCTCGCTATAGGTTACCCAGCCGAAAAACCCAAAACAAAACCTAGAAAAAGTCTAGAAGAGCTGGTGCATGTTGAGGAATTCGGAAATAAATTACTTAAGAAGAATCTAAGTAAGCGTTAGCAAGCTAATAAAGGGTGATTTCTACACTGCTGCCTAAGAGCTCAATGTCCTTAATATAGCGTTAACTACCTTATTGGTTGTTGAAGAGCCTCCTAAATCCGGTGTTAATTCCTTATCTTCCTCAACAACTTTTCTTACTGCTCCATCAATTTCTCTAGCTTTATTTAGTAAGTAATTGTCGCAATACTTACTTCCTAGGTACTTAAGCATAAGGCTTAGTGCTGTCACAGCCCCTATAGGATTGGCTACGCCCCGACCAGCTATGTCAGGTGCTGACCCGTGCACCGGCTCGAAGACAGCTACTTCATCACCTACTTGTGCTGACCCACACAAGCCCAAGCTACCTACTAAACCAGCAGCTAAATCACTCAGTATGTCCCCGTAGAGGTTCAAAGTAACTATAATTTCAAATCTCTGAGGTTCCTTAATCATGTAATATGCTGCAGCATCGACATAAACTTCATTAGCATTAATGCTTGAGTACTTCCTAGAAATTTCAAAAAATACATCCCTGAATAAGCCGTCGCTCACCTTAAGTATGTTGGCCTTATGAACAGCAGTTACACTCCTAAGCCCTTCAGCTATTGCGTACTTGAACGAGAACTCAACTACCTCCTCACACCCAGCCCTAGTAACTACTTTAGTTGATAGTGCAACATCTCTGAATCTGCCTTCTACACCCGAGTACAGACCTTCAGTATTCTCCCTAATTATAACAAAGTTGAGGTCTTTGAGCGATACATTCTTAAAGCTCTTGAAAGGCCTCACATTGGCATACAACCTTAACTCCTGCCTAAGTATGACGTTAATACTCCTGTAAGTACCAGGCCCGGGCAAGGTCGTCAGCGGCCCTTTAATGACAGCGTCTAAAGTCTTAATAGTATCTAGAGCCCCATCCTCAATTAGCTTACCTGTTTTCTTGAAATAGCTGTACCCTGCATTAATTCTTACTAATTCAAAGTTTCTATCAATTACTTGTAAGAGCTTTAGTGCAGCACTAATTACTTCAGGTCCTATGCCATCACCTTCAATTACACCTATTTTGTAGTTCTTCACCATGGCAGCTTACCATATTTCTTAGTGTACTCAATAATGCCTCCGCAATTAATTACTTCAAGTATTTCCCTAGGATACGGCTTAAATTGTTCCTGAACACCCTTACTCTTATTAATGATAATTCCCTCCTCAAGATCTATTATGATCTCATCTCCATTCTCAGTAATGCCCGGAATTACAGATGCTGTAATTACTGGGAGACCTATGTTGATTGCATTTCTAAAGAATATTCTAGCAAAACTCTCTGCTACTACAGCACTTATGCCGACTAGTTTTAGGAGGCGGGGTGCGTGCTCTCTACTTGACCCCATACCGAAGTTCCTTCCAGCAACTATTACATCGCCCTTCCTCACCTTCTTGTGGAATCCTGGGATGACTTCCTCGAAAACATAGGGTATCATGCCCTCAAGACTCGATATTGACTTGAGCTTGTACTTTCCCGATATTATATGGTCAGTACTTATGTTATTGCCAAGCTTCCAAGCCCTACCCCTTACCTTCACACTCATGACCACTCACCTTACTTGAGGTACTTTTTAGGATTGGTTATTTTGCCCTCGACAGCTGAAGCAGCTGCTGTTGCAGGGGAGGCTAAATAGACTTTACTGTCCTTATGTCCCATTCTGCCGAGGAAGTTTCTATTACTAGTTGAAATAGCTACTTCACCAGGTCCTAGAAGTCCTAGCTGAGCACCTATGCAGGGACCGCAGGTTGAGTGAGCTATAAAGCACCCTGCCTCAGCTAAAACCTCGAGCACACCATTCCTCAGTAGCTTAGTGAAAACCTTACGTGACGCTGGAATAGCTATACACCTAACTCCCTCTCTAACTCTTCTTCCCTCAAGGATTTTAGCTGCTATCAAGAAGTCTTCATACCTGCCATTAGTGCATGACCCAATAAATACTTGGTCCACTTCAATACCCTCAACTTCGGTAACTTCCTTAACATTATCGACATTAGGTGGTGCAGCTACTTGAGGCTCAAGCTCGCTTAAATTGAAGTTCAGTTCATCACTGTACTCAGCTCCTGAGTCAGCAGTCATTATTTTGCCGCATTCAATACCTGTGGAACTGAGCCAACTCACTAGTACCTCATCGGTGGGGAAGAGACCTACCTTAGCTCCTGCCTCAACACACATATTACTTATAGTCATTCTCGACTCCACTGAAAGGTGCTTGACGGCTGAACCCTGAAATTCTGCTGCCTTATAGGTAAGGCCGTCGGCCTTAACGCTACCGATAATGTTAAGTATTACGTCCTTACTTGTGACCCACGGCTTCAGCTTCCCTTCAAGTAAGATCTTAACTGCTTCAGGAACCTTCAGCCAGGCCTTACCTAGCGCGAAGGCTACTGCGATATCTGTACTTCCTACACCTGTAGCGAAAGCTGATAAAGCACCTAAAGTAACTGTGTGGCTGTCTGCTCCAAGTACGATCATACCTGGGCGCACGTACCCGTGCTCAGCAATAACTTGATGACATATGCCCTCACCTACATCAAATAACTTAATCCCGAATTCTCCAGCAAATGACCTCAGTAATTCATGAACTTTAGCTGCCTCAACATGAGGCGGCGGAGATACGTGATCAATGACCAGAACCACCTTGGATGGATCATAGACCTTATAGAGCTCCCTATTCTCCTTCATTACTTTAATTGCCAGCGGTGCCGTACCATCATGAGCGTATGCTAGGTCGACATCAACTACTATGAAGTCACCGGGACTTACTCTCCGACCAACCTTAGCTGAAAGGATTTTCTCAGTTAATGTCATGCCAGTCAATTAAAAGCACCTCAGTCTCGGGTACCTACATCCTTAACTTCTGGGAAGTACTTAATAACTATTTTAAGTACTTCATCATCCCCTAATGCAGTCCTCAACGGATTCTCCTGAAATAACTTAACTACGTCACTATACGCCTTCTCTATCCTCGGGTCCCTCTTAAGCTCCCTAACTCGCTGAGGATTAACTCTGCCTCCGTCTAAGCGTGCAGCTACCCACAGAGCTATGGCTGCCTTCCCCGAGTACGGGTTTATGGATATAGTATATGGAACCCCGAGAACATCCACGGAATTAAATGGCAGGTACACCCTGGGGTTCTTAATAAGTCCATCAATATGTATTCCAGCCTTAGTTCTGAAGGCATTCTCACCCACCAGAGGGTAGAATTCAGGCACCCTAAAGCCCATAGATCTTAGAAGATCAGCAGCTTCCCTAATAGCCCTTAAGTTTACTGTGCCGTCATTACCCCTGATACCTACGTAATGTATCAACATTACCTCAAGAGGGCAGTTACCAGCTCTCTCACCAATCCCCAGTAATGTGCAATTAGATGACCTAGCACCGTATAGCCATGCCGCTAAGTGATTCGCGACAACGAGACCTAAGTCATTGTGCCCATGAAACTCTATCCACTTACCAGGCACCTCTGCTTCCTCCATTATTAACTTAAGAACTGTTAGCACACCCCTAGGTGGCGGTACATCAGGGAAAGGCAGCCCCAAGCCTAAAGTATCAGCCAACTTAATTCTAACTGGGACACCATACTTCTCACTTAATTTCATCAACTTGACTGCAAGAGGTATCATATTCTTCCAAGGATCAGCACGTGTGAAGTCCTCGAAAGTACACATGATGCGTATTCCAGACTTAAGTGCTTCCTCAGCAACCCTCAAGTATTTTTCGAATGCAGCCTCACGACTCAGACCTAACTTAAAATGAATTTGATAGTCAGACACCGAGGTTAAGATCACAGCCCTCTCAAGACCTGCTTCTTTAACTAATTTGAGGTCACTTAGTGATGCCCTAACCCATCCTACCGGCTTAGGATACTTAACCCCTAGCTCTCTAATTCTAGCAGCTAGCTCCCTGTCCTTGGGTGTGTACAGGAATAATTCAGTAGTTTCTATAGCACCTCCACCACCGAGCTTAACTAGCATATCATAAATCTTAAGACCCTCCTCAACCGTGAAGGACCTCCACCCCTGTTGCCCGTCTCTCAATGTAGTAT
>CAYZJX010000022.1:0-15004 GCA_964479035.1 uncultured Desulfurococcaceae archaeon | reverse complement strand
GGCTAATGGACGTGATCTCTATACTAGCGCGTGAAATAGGTCGTATGATTAGTGAGTTTTTCAGTAAGTAGCCACAATATATATTGGGCGCCTACATTATTCTTAGAATATGGTGGTGCTCGAGACTGCGTGACGGTATTTGCTAGGTCTATTAAGGTGTAAGTATTGAATGTTCTAGTAGTTGACTGTCTGGGTGCAGGTACCTCAGGCAAGCGCTTTGCGACAATAGATGTGATTGGCGTGGGTCCTAGGCTTGTAGCAGGCATTATTGAGTCTTTAGGTCATAAAGTAGACTTAGTGACGTATGACGCAATAATTAGAGATCCAGCACGCCTCAGGGGTTTCGATATACTGATGGTATCCGGGATGAGTGGTGATTTGGAATCTATGGTAAGAATAGTTAGGGCTTGGGGTGAGGGGCCAGCAGTAGCAGGTGGTCCTGCAGCAGTAAATTATGCTGAACTCATAACCTCAGGCTTTACTCATGTGGTGTGGGGAGAGGCAGAGCTATGTATTGATAAGCTACTCAAGCATTTTGAAGGTAAGCTCAGTATCACTAAAGTGCCGAAGGTGATATTCAAGTATAGAGGAGAGTTCGTGAAGAATTCCGGGCCTTTATATGCGCCGCCGGAGCTACTTTGGAAATATAAGCCCTCCACTAAGTTAATAATTAATTACAGATATTGGTGGTGTGCCAGAGTATACGTTGAGATTGTTAGGGGTTGCAGTAACTTCTACAGACCTACAATACCTTTGGCTGACGGTAGAAAGTGTACTAATTGCATGAAGTGTCGGCAGGGTAAGTTGCATGAAAGGCTTGATTGCCCTTTAAATATCCCGCCTGGCTGTGGGTATTGTTCAGTGCCAGCTCTATTTGGTCCAGCACGGTCAAGACCTCTCGACAGCATTATTGAGGAAGTCAGAGAATTAATTAGGATTGGTGTAAAGAGGATTGTCTTAAGTGCACCTGATTTTTTAGATTATGGCAGAGACTGGCTGGTGGCTCCAGCACCATTAACGGACCCAAGAGAGCCGCCACCTAACTTACAGGCTATTGAAGAGCTACTTAAGAGAATAACTGAAATTAGTGAGATTTCCTCACAGGATGTTTATGTAATGATTGAGAACATTAAGCCAAATTTAGTGAATGAGGAAGTAGCTAAGTTACTTGGCAGGTACTTACGTGGTACAACAGTTCACATAGGACTGGAGACGGGCTGTAACGAGCACCATATAGCTTTAGGGAGACCCTCTACAGTTGATGAAGTCTTGAATGCTGTTAAGTTACTTACTAGAGAGGGCTTAAGACCTTACATTTACGTAATCCACGGGCTTCCGGGCGAGTCCAAGAAAACTCTTAAGGAAACGATTAAGGTAGTGAAAAAATTACCTCAACTAGGAGTAGAAAAAATAACCCTGTATAGATTCACACCCTTAAAGGGCACTGCATTTGAAGGTTATTCTAAGCCTCCTCCGGCAGTTAAGTCGCGTGCCCGAAAATTGTACTTTATTGTTAGGAAAATAAATTACATTAATAAGAAGAAGTTGGTAGGACAAGTACTTAAAGCCATAGGCGTAGCTGTAAAAGCAAATAATACATTAATAGCGTATACACTACCGCACGGTCCGGTGATTAATGTCATAACTAAGTCGCCAAGAGTATTCATAGGCAAGATGATAGAGGTGACAGTAACAAGAGTAATAAGTGATAGAGTAATTGGGGGACAGGTGCGAGCAATACTTAATTAACTTATCATTGTAGTTATTTGCTATCTTAGACCTCATAGCTAGTTAAGTTCCTATAAAATAACTAAACTAATATGCATGGGCCACTACCATCCATAATAGTAAAAGCAAGTTTAAACGCATGCTAAAATTTTGAGGTAGTTTATTAAGTACTGAATTAAATTATATACTTGTGTGATGACCTCAGGCGGCACTGATGTGTGAGGAAATCAGCCTTGGCTGACTACCTTAAGTTGGTATTAGTTCAAAGCACCTACGTTGTTGAGGCATGTACTAGTTTACTTAACCTAAGGTGTGTGAAATGACATTTGAAAATAAGAAGTATCCAGGCGGGGAAGGGACTAGCAGAGCTATTGAGGATTACTTAATAACTATATATAAGGTTCTCGAAGCTTACGGTGAGGCGCGTACTACTGTCATAGCGCGGGAGCTGGGTGTTACACCAGCAACAATATCTAAGGTACTCTCAAAGCTGGTTGATAAAGGACTTGTTAAGTGGACTAAATATAGAGGCGCTGAGTTAACTGAGGATGGTAGAAGAATAGCTGAGAGAATTATTAGAAAGCATAGGATTATTGAGGTGTGGCTTAAAAAGTACTTAAACTACAACAACTTCGAAGTACATAGGCTTGCTCACTTAATGGAGCATCTACCTGACGAGCTTGTTGAGAGAATATATGTTAGTATTGGAAGACCTTCTCAATGCCCTCACGGAAACCCTATCCCAGGCACATCATCTATTAAGTTATTAGTAAATGAAAGACCATTAATTAATTTTGGCCCAGGATCTAGAGTAAGGATTACTCGTGTTGCTGGGGAATTGGTGAGCGTTCTTAAGCTAATGGAGGAACTAGGGATTGACGTAGGTTACGAGCTGTATGTAATTGAGAATAGCAAGGGCTATATTAAGGCTAAGATATTTACGGGTGATGTAGTAGGCTTTCCACCCTATGCTTCAAAAGCGATAAAAGTGATTCAAGTTTTACCTCGGCGGCACTGAGCACTTACTACAACAATTTAATTCTTAATCAAAATTATTGTCTGGGGGTCTGAGGTGACTAAGACACCCACAGCTTTAACTATAGCTGGCTCGGACTCAGGTGGTGGCGCAGGTATTGAAGCAGACCTCAAGACATTTGCGGCATTGGGAGTCCACGGCTTAGTAGCACTAACTTCAGTAACAGCTCAAAATACGTTGGAAGTTAGGCTTGCTTACGACTTACCGCCAGAGGTTGTTGTGGCTCAAGTTGAAGCAGTGGCTGACGATATCGGGGTTGATGCTGCCAAGACAGGAATGCTCAGTAATTCAAAAATAATTGAAGCTGTGGCTAAGGTTGTCAGAAAGTATGGCTTCCCGCTGGTTGTAGATCCTGTAATGATTGCAAAGTCTGGAGCTCCCTTATTAAGGCCTGAGGCAGTGGACACATTAATTAATGTGTTAATTCCACTAGCTGCAGTTGTAACACCAAATAGGTTTGAAGCTGAGAGAATAACCGGAATTAAAGTAGAGTCGGTTGATGATGCTAAGAGAGCTGCTAAGTATATAGTTGAGGAACTAGGTGCTAGTGCAGCCGTAGTTAAGGGAGGTCACCTGGAAGGAAATGAGTCAGCTGACGTGCTGTACTATAAAGGAAGCTTTAAGGTGCTTACAGGTCCTAGAATACGTGATGGTTGTTATCATGGGACAGGCTGTACTTTCTCAGCAGCTATAGCAGCAGAACTAGCTAAGGGTAAAGAGATCCTAGATGCCGTTAAAGTAGCGAAAGAATTTGTTACTATAGCTATTAAGTACGGCCTCAAAGATGTAGGTAAAGGACATTGCCCGGTACATCCAACAGCATGGGTAATTATCCCAGCTGAAAGGTGGAGAGTGATACAGAACTTAAGGAAAGCTCTTGAAGTTATTGAGGAGTATGGTGAGTTAATTAATCCGCTGCTACCTGAGGTTCAAATGAATGTTGTGATGGCATTACCAAAGCACTACGCGAGAGGTATTGAGGACGTTGCAGGGGTATTGGGAAGGGTGGTGAGGTTTGGTAGGAAAATAAAGGCTGTTGGGCCACCTATATTTGGTGCATCATCACATCTAGCTAGGGCCGTGCTGAAGGTAATGGAGTTTGACCCTAATATGAGGGCAGCACTCAATATAAGGTATTCTGAGAATGTTTTGAAGACTGCAGAGAGATTGGGTCTTAAGATATCATTCTATGATAGGAGGGAGGAACCTCCTGGGATTAAGATTAAGGAAGGCGCTACAGTTCCTTGGGGTGTGGAAGTAGCTATTAAGAGAGCTGGAGGTACCGTACCTGACTTAATATACCATAAGGGAGATGTAGGTAAGGAGCCCATGATAAATATATTCGGTAAATCGGCTATGGATGTAGTTATGAAGTTAATTAAGTTAGCTAAGGAGATAAAAAGTAGGCATACTTAATAGTGGTACAGTTACAGGTTAAATTACGGTAGTGAGTAGAGCGGTGGCAGCTTTGGCTAGAGCTGTTGAGGTTAGGAATTTAAGGAAAGTTTTTGGAAATATCGTAGCTATAGATAATATATCATTTGAGGTAGAGGAAGGGGAAATTTTCGGCATAGTAGGACCTAATGGCGCAGGTAAAACAACTACGTTGAGAATACTTGCAACACTATTGCGGCCGACCTCAGGTACTGTAAGTATTTTTGGTAAGGACGTAATGAGGGATTGCGATACTGTTAGGAAGTTAATTGCTTACTTACCTGAGGAGGCAGGGGCGTACAAGTACTTAACAGGATACGAGTACATGAAGTTTATGGCTAAGGTGTACGGGTATGGAGAGGACGTAATTGAGGAGGGCGTAAGGCTTGCTGGATTAGGCGACGCGATTAATAGGTATGTAGGTACATACAGTAGGGGAATGAAGAGGAGACTTCAAGTAGCTCGAACACTAATGGTTAGGCCTAAACTGGCTATTATGGACGAGCCTACCTCGGGTCTTGATGTAATTCACGCAGTTTACGTGAGGAATATAATAAAGAACTATGTCAAGACATATGGCATAACGGTAATTGTTTCTTCGCATAATATGCTTGAAGTAGAGTACTTGTGTGACAGAATAGCATTGCTGAGTAAAGGTAAAATAGTAGCTATGGGCAGTCCTAAGGATCTCATGAATAAATATGGTGTGAGGAATTTAGAGGAGGTTTTTGTTAAGGTGGTAGGTCATGCCGCTCGGTGAGCTAGTTGTTAAGGAAGTTAAGAATACATTGAGAGATAAGAAGATACTCATTACTGTAATCTTAATGCCCTTAGTTATATTTGCTATAATGGGTTTTGTCTATAATTACGGGTTTACACAAACAGTTAAGGAAGTCGCTGAGAAGACTAAGGAAGCCAGAGTACTTGTGTGCGATCTTGACTCGGGAAACTATAGTTCCCTAGTTATTAAGTTCGTGGGGACCTTCGCAAAGGACGTGTATGTGACTCATGAGTACAGCCCAGGCAGTGCCAGGAGAATGCTAGAATCAGGGAACTATACTTTCGCTGTTATTATACCCAAGGGATTTAGTGAGAACATAACTAAGCTTGTCCCGGCGCGTGTAAGGGTTGAGGCAGCCGTTAGAGGCATTTCAATGACCTCAATGGCAGCTACATCAATAATTAATGGCTTCGCTCAAGCGCTTAACGCCTACATTAGGGCATACATAGCTGCACTCAAAGGTATTAGCCCAACATTTGTGACGAGCCCTATAGTACCTCAGTTAGCTATATTTTTTAGGGGCATAGAAATTAGTCCGTCAGCTCTGTCAGCTTTAGCAACATCAGCTATGCTTATGGGGTTCGCACCGCTAATAGTTGTTTCTACAGCGTTAGGTGTTGCTTCCTCATCTATGGCTGTGGAGAATGAAGAGAAAACTCTTGAAATACTGCTTACTTTACCTATACCTAGATTTAAGATTGTTTTGAGTAAGTTGCTGGGGACGCTTGTTCTTGTCGTATTAGCTACAATCTCATATATGGCAGGCTTTACTATTTATATGTCACTTCTCTTTAAGGGCTTGGGAAGTGCTGAAAAGCTAGGTAGTGCAGAAGGTGCTGTAGCATCTGGGGCTACTTCAGCAATTAATATTTTTGCTATAGATCCTACACTCATTGTTTTTGTGGGTGTGTCAACGTTTCTTTCACTAATTTCGGTTGCCTCACTAGGCATACTTTTGGGTTCGATCGTGCCTGACGTTAGAACTTCGCAAACGTACATAGGGCAGCTAGCCATACTTGTTATTATTCCAGGACTTATACTGTCATTCATGGACTTATCCTCCATGAGCTCATCAGCACTTGGGATTATGGTTGCTATCTCACCTTTTATATCTCCCGTATTGGTACTGAAAGCGCACTTAGAGGGCTTAACATGGGTTATTCCCTTAGCTATTTCGTGGTGCTTGGTCTTTTCAGTTATAATGCTTTATGCGACATCTAAGCTCATAAATTCAGAAAGATTGCTGACTCTACAGTTTAGAATACTTGCTAGGAAAGTAAAGAGGGCTCCTAGGCGGTAGTGCAGAGTGTAGTGCAGAGTGCTTCTGTCTTGAGAGGTGAATTATGAATTGAAAAGTACCTATTATTGACTCTCATTTTACAGTTGCGCATCCGCCTAAAGTACTAGGCATTAGTGAAAGCCATAAAATAGCACAAACCTTATTAATTGAACGGTTAGGTTAATTTACTCTATTGACACTTTTTACTTGTGTTTGTTGCTGAGGTGGATCAAGTGTGAAGGTTAGGGTAGGTGTTCTACCCACAGATTTCGGTAACCTGAGGCTCATGTTAATCAGCAGGGATGTAGCTCAAGCACTTGACATATGCCCAGGTTGTAGAGTGAAGGTTATTATCGGGCACAGAGAGCTTACGGTTTTTACAGGTATTAGTGATGAATTAGATAGCAATAGCGTATTAGTGCCTAAGTCACTCTATGAAGTTCTTGGCAAACCTAATGAGGTGGAATTAGCACCTTATGTCACACCACTCTCAGTGAGATATATTAAGAAGAAGCTGCATGGAAGTAAATTAAGTTATGATGAACTATATACCGTAATTAAGGATGTGGTCTCTGATGTCTTGACCGATGTTGAGATTGCTGCTTTTATATCAGCTCAAATGAGTGTGGGCATGGACATAAATGAAATGATTTACCTCACTAAGGCTATGGTTGAAACAGGTAATAAGTTAGAGTTTGATAAACCTGTTTATGATATACATTCTATAGGTGGTGTTCCAGGTAATTCTAAAGTTTCAATAGTTGCCGTACCTACTATAGCGTCGACGGGCGTATTCATACCTAAGACATCCTCAAGAGCTATTACATCTCCAGCAGGTACCGCAGACACCATGGAGGTTTTCGCTAAGGTGGAATTCACTATGGATGAAGTGCTTGAGCTATCTAAGAAAGTTAATGGATTTATTGTATGGGGAGGAACCCTTAACCTTGCTCCAGCTGATGACATATTGATAAGGGTGGAGTACGTGCTCATGGCTGATCCACTGTCTCAAATGATTGCTTCAATACTTTCAAAAAAGCTGAGTATGGGTGTTAAGAACTTACTCATAGATATTCCTGTAGGTGCTGGGGCTAAAGTTGAGTCACTGGAGAAAGGCAGGGAGCTAGCGTCAATATTTACTCAAGTAGGTCATGGAGTGGGTCTGAACATAAGATGTGCATTAACTTATGGTGAGCAGCCCATCGGCTATACTATAGGTCCAGCGCTTGAAGCCAGGGAAGCACTTGAAACGTTGTTAGGTGGGGGTCCAATGTCACTAAGGGAGAAGGCGACATCCTTAGCAGGTGTCGTACTGGAAATGGCTGGTATAGCCCCTAAAGGTGCAGGAAGGGAATTAGCTAAGGATATACTTAATGGTGGGAAGGCCTATGGGATGTTCAAGAAGATCGTTAGCGCGCAGGGAGGAAATCCTGAAATTAAGCCTGATGACATACCCGTAGGGAAGCATAAAGCAGAAATTAGGGCACCTATTGAGGGTTATGTAACGGGAGTCTATAATAGGCCAATAACGACCTTAGCCAGAATAGCTGGCGCGCCATATGATAAAGGAGCTGGGGTTAAGCTCTACGTTAAGAGAGGGCATAAGATAAAGAAAGGCGATGTATTAATGGAGATCTACAGCAACTCATCAGTTAGACTTGAGGAAGCAGTAAAAAAGGTAAGTGAATTAAAGCCTATTGCGATTGAGGGAATGCTGCTAGAGATGTATCCTGAGTATATTTAATCATAATATTTTCAGATAAAACTGATTAAACTTGTATAGTATTTTCAATAATCTAGTCTAACTATTTTCTAGGTACATACCAGTTACATAATTTTACTAAGAGAAGTAGCGTGAACTGTGGCAAAAATATTACTTATGCTATAGGAGTGTTTATAGAGAGTAATATTGTACTGTAAAGTATAACTAATGTGTGGTGGCGAATCGGTAGTGAAGGTGAAATGATAGTGTGTGCAGTCCGTAGGGAGATTAAGAATGCACGGGAATCTGAGGTAGTTGTAATTACTCATACGGACCTCGACGGGTTATCGTCAGCTGCACTAATACTTAGGTATGCAGGCTGTATAGATAGATTCTATTTCGCGCAACCGCACCAGCTTTATGCAGTACTTAATAAGGTGCCTAATAAAGCGTATGTTTACATAGCTGACCTAGGAGTTAATGCCCCTACGCTGCCGAAGGTCATTAAGCACATACAGAGAATAGTTATGTCGGGAGGGCGAGTCAAATGGTTTGATCACCATGTGTGGGATAAGGAATGGGTTGCCAGAATAAGGAATGCTGGTGTTGACTTATATATTGACAGAAACACATGTGCTGCTGGTGTGGTAGCTAAATATTTGGGTCTTGAGGGCAAGGATGTAGAGACTTTAGTTAGAGCTACTTGCTCAGTAGATTTATGGAGGTTTGACTCTTGGCTTGGTAACTATCTCGCTCGGTATGCAGGCTACAGAGGCGGTCAAGATTGGAAGAAACATGTCGTAATTAAGTTGAGCACATTTAATGGCATATTGGATGATGAAATTAAGAATATAGTTGAGAAGGCTGTTAGTAATGAGCTGAAGGTGTTCAGTAAGGCCATTAATAGGGCAGTACCAGCTAAGGTTGGTAATATCAAGATAGTAGCATATTTTAAGGGAAATGAAGAGCATCTTACTTCATATGTAGCTAACATACTGCTTAGTAGATTTCAAGCAGATATTGCAGTAATAGTTAGGTATAGTTCGGTAAGCTTTAGAAGCAGGACATATAATGTTAGGGAATTAGCTAAGGCATTAGGTGGTGGAGGCCACCCTCAAGCAGCTGGTGCACCCCTCAAGCCGCCATTCTATATTAGGTTATTAACTTTGTTAGGCATTAAACGATTTCACTTAAACTGGTGTATTAAGAGAATTTTAGAGGTAATTAAATCATACAGTTAATAAACTAGTATGTAAACATATATAAATTGCGAGTTAGAGACTTGCCTTGAAGGATGGGTGCTGGGACCTAGTCATGTCATCACTTAAAGCACTGGTCAGGCTGAATCGTAAATTAACAGTCGAGAACTTATGGCTCTATGTTCTCGCCTGCTTAATGAACGGCCCTACATACGCGTATGACGTGAGGAGAAGGATAAGGAAGATGTTCGGGTTTAATCCAAGTACTATCACGCTATACACAGTAATTTATAAGTTAAGTAGGGAGGGACTTGTAAGAGTAGCAAAGGAACAGCCTAAGACATATGAAATAACGGAGGAAGGCAAAAAAACGCTGGAAGAAGCCGTTAGATTCGTTGAGAAGAACATTAACAGAATAAAGGAGATAATAGCTAGTAGTAATAGTAAACAAGTAAATAAGTAAAATGATGAGAGTAGTTGCTGGCTTAGATCTCGCAGCGAGTACCAGAAGGTGTAGTGGTTATGCAGTAATAGTTATTAAGAGGAATAATTCCTTTCTAATTAAAATGAAGTGCTTAAGTTCCGATGAGTCGATAGTCAGCGAAGTCCTTGAAGATGAAGTACATGTCATAGCTATTGATGCTCCTTTAATTAGGGATCCCAGAATGAGGCATGTAGATAAGTTGATGATTAAGCAGGGTCTTAAGGTATTCCCGCCAAACTTCGGGTGGATGCGTAATTTAAGTATTAGAGGTTGGAGAATTGCAAGTAAGCTCGAGTCGCTAGGTATTAAAGTGATTGAGACACACCCAAGAAGCGCATTAGTGAGGGCGGGGGTTAATTCAAGTAAAAAGCTTCTTAAACTACTAGGTATCAAGGTAGATGTAGAGGGATTTACAGAGAAGATAATGCATAGGGACTTAAATGACTCGGTAATTGCTGCTGTAGTTGCTTACTGTTATATTAAGGAGTGCTGTGATGTTATTAAGGCTGACGACGGGTCTATATATGTTCTCAAGAAGTTACAGCCTACCTAATTAAAACACATTTTTATATTTCATTCTCGTGTGGTATGTAAGTTATTATTATTCCTTGGGCCTTATTAGCCCACCACCTTAAGTAGTCTTGCATGGAGCTGCGTTCTGAAGATATAATGTTGAATTTCTTTTTTGCCCACATGATTTCATCCGGACCTATTTTGCCGTCACCTTTGCCAGCTGCTAGCCTAATAAAGGCATCAACTTCTGCAAGTGAGTACCACCTAGTCATGTCCACTACCATGTCAATGCATTTTTCATCTATCTTTATGCCGTACATCTGTATGTGCTTGAGCAAAGCCCGTTTCCTCATTTTCCTGTCTGGATAACCTAGGACTATGGTCACGTCAATTCTACCTGGCCTTAGTATTGCAGGGTCGATTAAGTCTGGGTTATTAGCTGTTAAGACCGTAAATGGCCTGTCAGGTCTTTGAAGATGATAAAGTATTGTAGATATTTCACTAATGTGAGCTTCATGTATTGTGTACTTTCTCGACGATATGAATTCAGCATCATCAATTACTAGTGCAATCTCTTTGCGCTTCTTAACTATCTGGTGAAATATGGCATTAAGCATTTTCTCTGTGGCACCATACCACATAGATCTGTATGTCTGTGGCCGTAGCTCAATTATCTTTAGTCCAAGAGCAGCTGCCAGTGCCTCAGCCATGACTGACTTACCAACTCCTGGAGGTCCAGTTATGAATGCACCCTTCGTAGCGAACCTCATACCGCTCTTGACGGGCTTTATAATAGCTACTTCAACGTCTTCTATAATTTTCTGGGGCAGATCAGTCATCGTCCATGAAGGCATCTTAACAGGTATCTTGACCTCTCGGTACTCACTACCGTCACTAACTACAGCTCTTATTTCCTCTACACTCACGGGCTTAGTACTAATTACTATAACCCCTAAAACTGGGTATTGGATCAGTGCTTCGGCAACAGAGGAGTACTTCATTGCTGATAGCAGTATTCTTTTCTTAACATCAGACCACATAAACTTAGCTAGCTTATTAGCTCCTTTTTTAATTTGTAAAATACCTGCATCCGGATCCTGGATTATTAAGAGTGATCTCATACTTACTTCATTCCACTCAGCTGATTTACTAAATACTATTGCTGATGATAGGAGCTTCGGGTTCCTGAAGCCTTTAATGGCATATACAGATAGCGCGGTGTCAGGATTTCTAGATATAATTCTCGAGAGAATATTTAATGACAGAGGTATAGGTGAGTGTGCAAGTTCCTTCTCACTTACTTTTCTTCTAACCCTAATCTTAAGTAGAAATCTACTTCTTAAGTCATCTAGGTCATCTAACTCGCTTTTATACTTGCTTAATGTTGCAAGCAACCTGTACGAGAAGTACGTATCTTTATGAGGTGACATAGATATGTAAAGAGTTCTAACATCCCTGCACATATTGCTCCAGAGCACCTTAACGTCGGCAAACGTCCTCTCCAACTCAGCACCCAGTAAAAGAAAGAATTAGGCGATTAATTAGACTGTTGGTTTTTCCTCACTGCAGCACTAGAATTAAGTCCACTATTAAAGGTAATTACGGTGTAATAACCAAGTAGTAGCTAAATTAAAACTAAAGTTCATTACTTCACCTCCCTCAGCGTTGCAATTGACGTTGCCGATAGTATAGCTACTATGCCAGCTAGCTGAATATTGGTATAAGCCTCACCTAATATAGCAACAGCAAGAGCTAACGCACTAATAGGTTCAAGTAGGGCTATTATTGATGCAATCGTAGGACTAACATATTTTAAGCCCTCGATGTAGAGCAGCAAGGTCACTGTAGAGCATACAACACCTATGTATGTAGCCCATAGCAGGCCAGCTGGATCTATTGAGATAGTAGATGTACTTAGTAGTAATGTAGTAATTAGCGGCAATACAATTGCTGTAGGCAGAGTCTGGAAGACTATGTCTACGGTATTAAATCCTTTATTATGATAGTATTTAGAAACTATTATTTGTGCAGCATACATTATCGCAGGAACTATTCCTACCAGAAAGCCCGTGGCTGTAGTTAATCGAAGTTCGGGATTCGATGATACGTAAGCACCTAAGACAGCTATAAAAGCCAGAAGTACTGATGGGCTATCAAATCTAATTTTTAAAACTACTGGTGATACCAGCGAAACAATTAATGGCGCAATATGAAGTAAAGCAGCAGCAATACCAGCACCATTAATTAGTATGGAATAAGCGAAGACTATTCTGAATCCACCACCTACTAGTAGACCAAGTAATAGTAGCCCAATACTCCACGAAGCGCTTCTCTTAATTAGCCAAATCGGAAGCAGTATTATGAAGTCAACTATGAGGACATACAGAGCTAGGGTGTAGGGGTTGAAGCCTCCGCTAACAGCAAATATTGTTGCTATGCCTTCTGAACTCCACAGCAGTGAAGCAGTAGCAATAAGCGATAAGCCTAGTACTTTTTTTCTTTTAACAACCAAGCACTACTAGCCCTCCAATTATGACACAAGGTAACAATTATGAGTTTTATCCCTATAACTTTAGTACATCACGCAATAGGTTTCTCTGGCTTCCTTACCTACTAGCACTTAACTTATCAATCAGGGGTTTTTTACCTAAGTACTCGGCTGCCGTAAGAACTGGCACATCATTCTTTCTTGCTTCTTCGAATACTTTAGCAGTACGTTTGCGCCATTTTTTCTCTCTAAGTAGGTGATGATCATAAATCAAAAGTTTAGGTCCTGAATTAATTATGGTTATAGCATTGTCTATTGCCCGCTTAAGATTTATTCTATTTAGCATGTACGGAAAGAGATATGTTGGAGGTCCATCAAGGATTACTGCATCTGGTCTTAATTTAGCGATATACTCCGCGTAGTCTTCTATCGGGGGGCCCATTAAGTCACTAGAATAGAATATTGTATAGTTGCTTTTCTTAATTATTAGTGGCAACACCCAACCCGTCCTATCGTACTCTATTCCGTGGAACCAAGGTTCTATTATTTGAATGACTGTATCACCGAATTCGAAGGTTTTCCCATCACCCCAAACAATTTTAGTACCATCGCGCAATGTTAATTCCTTCACCCAGGACTTCTTTGACCACAGTTCATTGATTAATTTAGTAAACCATTTCTTCCCTTTTGCGAGTAACTCCTTTCTTCGACTACTATAGTTGCCGAAGTCCTTTGAGAGTGCTATACTTAAGTCTTCCACAGGATCATCAAAATTCAGCTCTTGGGGTTTTACAAGAAAGTTGTCAAGAGAATCGCCTGTAAGGGCTGTTAATTCAGCTAGAAAGAGCCTAGCCCTTCCCCACTGACTTTCATTAATGTATTTATTGGGGTTTTTTAGAATAAGTAATTTCCCAAGCAGTACGTGCTCATCATCCAGATCTGCATCTGTTGGTAGAAAGTGATGATCATAGTGGTAATGAGTAACTATTACAGCAATAGCAGAACTCAAGTACTTCTCAATGAGTTTAATAGCCTTCCTCCGAAGTTCAAATTTATCAGTAAGCGGAAGTGGGTAACTGGGCTGCATTTCTGCTGCACCTGGATCAACAACTATGGTGCCTACACTAGATTCAATAGCTATTGACGCGCACTTAGCGCCGAGGCTATCAAACCAGAGAAGCTTAATACCTGTGCGTTCAAGCTTGATCATTAAGTAGCACCTCTAAGACAGCACCATATTTATATTTAGTTCATAATTCTTAATAAGACACTGGCACTATTTCTTAGGCTAGATATACTTTCACTTAAGTTTATGTAGGAGATCGGCATCGTTAAAACAACATTGGTAACCACGTAGTTTTAAGTGCTTCTCAGATACCATTTACATGGTGAAACATTCGTGAAGGTTGCTTTTCTAACAATAGGTCAGAGCCCTAGAGAGGATATTATGGCTGATATCAGGAGATACTTGAAGGGAATAAAGTACGTTGAGTATGGTGTGCTCGACGGCCTTACCTTAGAGGAAATAGAGAAAGAGTTCAAGCCCTTACCTGAAGATTTTGCTTATGTATCGCGCTTGAGAGATGGTAGTGAGGTTAAATTATCAAAAAGTAAGGTGTCAATGAAATTACAGGATTTGATTAGTAGAATAGAGGAAAGTGTAGATCTGATAGTAATCTTGTGTACTGGGGACTTTAACTTAAAGTCAAGAAAACCCATAATTTATCCGTCGCAAGCTTTAATTGATAAAATAAAAAGTCTTTCACCTAAAACCATAGGTGTTGTAGTACCATTAGAAAGCCAAATAAGTATGGCAAGGAAAAGATGGGGAAATGTAGCTAAGGTAATTAATGTTATTGTATGGTCGCCATATTCAGGTACTATAGAGGACTTGGTTGGCTTAGCTCACCTAATTGAGGACGCAGAGATTATTGTGATGGACTGTCTAGGATATTCAGTAAAGCATAAGGAAATATTAGAGAGAGTTACACATAAGAAAGTAATTACACCAAGAGAAGTGGTGGCAGAGTTAATCACAAAAGTTTCAAGAGTAAGCTAGCTAAGCTTTAGATTTTTATTCTATTACTTCAAGGTATCTAAATAATTAATTTTTAATCATTGAGTGTGTTATAATGTAATGTCAGGAGATATTGCCTACTTGTGTTTTATTTAATTGCTCTCCCTAATACATGCATTATTGTATTTTAATATAAATAGGTATTATGCAGTATAATCTTGCTCTGTGAGTTGTGCATGGCAAAAAAACTTTTAAAGGGATCCCCCAGTATATATGGTGTGGGGCGTTATTAATGCCTATCCAGAAAACCGTATACTTGGCAATTGCTGTAATTATAATAGTT
>CAYZJX010000021.1:0-15032 GCA_964479035.1 uncultured Desulfurococcaceae archaeon | reverse complement strand
CTCAAAGCGGTTATATGCAGAGAAGATTAATAAATGCATTGCAAGACTTACGTGTGGAATATGACGGAACTGTCAGGTCTGTCTATGGGCATTTAATTCAGTTTAAGTATGGTGAAGATGGCATAGATCCCAAGAATACATCATTCGGTAAGGCAGTTAATATTGAGAGAATCGTGGAGAAGCATGTTGGGTGGAAGAAATGAGCCCAAAAAAGTCAAAGAAAGCGAAAAAGAGTAGTAAAAGAAGGGCGAAGGGCAAAGCCAAGAAGAGGAAGGCTAAGAAGAAAGTTGAAGAAATAATAGCTAAGGTAAGGGAGCCAGAATTACTAGTTGAAGAGGTGCTTAAGAAGGTTCCTGAGGATGTGCCGGCTAAGTTAAGAGAAATCATCCGAGAAAAATTAATACATATAGTAGTTTCAGAGAAGATTACGGATCTTAAAGTGCTTAAGAGCTTGCTAAATGAGTATATCATTAAAGCACGTGAAATTATCGAGATTTCCGATCTGGCTAGGGAGGTGCTGTCTGAGAAAATATACGAGGGGTTATTTACTACATTATTTGACAAAAGCATAGAGCTTAATATAGATAAGGATGAAATGGTTAGAATAAGAGATGATGTTATTAGAACCTATATGGAGTCGCTTGTTGAGCCTGGGGAACCTGTCGGTACCGTAGCAGCTCAGTCAATAGGTGAACCAGGGACTCAAATGACTTTAAGAACTTTTCACTATGCTGGTGTACGAGAGCTAAATGTTACTTTAGGACTTCCAAGGCTTATAGAGCTGGTTGATGCAAGACGGACGCCAGAGACTCCGATGATGGAGATTCACCTGAGTGAGGAGTACAGGTATGATCGTGAAAAAGCTGTTGAAATAGCGAGGAGAGTAGAGATGACTAAGTTAGAAAACGTGGTAGAAAGTGTTGATATAGATCTCATAGCACTGCAATTAATAATAAGGCTGGATCCTGACATGCTAAGCGACAAGGGGCTTACTAGAGAAGATATAGTTAAGACCTTATCAAAGAGTAAGACTCTTTCAGGTAGAATAAAGCAGGATTCTGATGATCCGCACGTTATAATAATTGATTTACCTAAGGGCTACGACGTAATTAAGGCACAAAAGTTCAGAGATAGAATTCTCAAGACAAAGCTAAAGGGCATTAAGGACATTAAGAAGGTCATTCCGCAGAAGCGCAGAGACCCTGAAACAGGTAAGGGGTACTACGTACTGATAACTGATGGAAGCAACCTAGGTGCTGTTCTTAAGGTTGACGGAGTAGATCCGACGAAGACGAGAACTAATAGTATACATGAAATCGAGAATGTGCTGGGCATAGAGGCAGCCCGGGAAGCACTGATTAGGGAAATAATGAATACCCTGAAAGAACAGGGTCTAGATGTTGATATTCGTCACGTAATGTTAGTGGCTGATATAATGACGTGGTCAGGTACTGTAAGGCAGGTAGGTAGGCATGGTGTAGCAGGCGAGAAACCCAGCGTTCTTGCTAGAGCGGCATTTGAGGTGACAGTTAAGCACTTATTTGATGCTAGTGCCAGAGGCGAGGTGGACTATATAAGAGGAGTTACTGAAAATGTCATCATAGGTCAGTTAGCTCCTGTGGGGACAGCTATGGTAATGCTAGAAATGAATCCGACTAAATTAAAAGTTCAGCCTCAAATAAAAGGAGAATGAGGTGAGGGCTGAGTGAGTGAGACACTCTCACTGGATAATGAAATAAAACTACTCTTGAAAACAGGTAAGGTCTTGATAGGTGCGAGAAAGTCTGTAAGAGCGCTAAAACTAGGTAAGGCAAAGGCAGTCATAATAGCTAGCAAAATACCTAAGTGGATTGAGGAAGATGTGAAATACTATGCTAAATTAGGAAACGTACCTGTGATTAGGTTCAGTGGCACAAGCTATGAGCTAGGGACGGTTTGTGGTAAGTTATTTCCTATTACAACTATAGCTGTTTTAGACCCAGGTGAGTCTGGAATAATGGAATTAGGCAAGGGTGAGGGAGGGTTTGAGCGTTAAAATAACTGGCGAAGAATTAAGATATATGGCTCTGCTACACGATGTTACAGGCGTGTCGGCAAAGGACTGCATAATAGACGAAGAAGACAGTACAATAATATTTATAGTGCCTCCAGGTCAAGCAGGAATAGCTGTAGGATCTAAGGGTAGGAATGTAAGGAGAATATCTAAGATTCTAGGTAGAAGAATAGAAATTGTTGAGTGGGCTGATACCTTAGAAGATTTTGTTAGGAACCTGTTCCTACCAGCGAGAGTATTAGGAATAAACTTAAATAAAACACCAGATGGCAGAAAGGTATTATATGTGAGGGTGGACCCTCATGATAAGGGAATAGCGATAGGTAAAAATGGCAGGAACGTCCATAAAGCAAGGTTAGTACTTAAAAGATACTACGGAGTTGATGTGGTATCCATAGTGTAGACTGCATTAGTGTAGTAAGGCTTATTAGCAGAACTAAATAAACTACCCATTAGGTACGGTGAAGAATATGCCGGGAAAGAAATCACCGTATGGTCTGTATGCAGCTAGGAAGCTGAGACAGAAGAGACTTAAGTTTAGATGGAGTCAAAGAGAATTCAGGGTTAGGATGCTAAAGCTTAGGGAGAAATACGACCCACTGGAAGGAGCGCCGATGGCAAGAGGCATAGTATTAGAAAAAGTAGGTGTTGAATCAAGACAGCCAAACTCAGCACTGAGGAAGTGTGTTAGAGTGCAACTTGTCAAGAATGGTAAAGTGGTAACAGCATTCGTTCCCTATGACGGAGGAATTACATTCATTGATGAACATGATGAGGTAGTAATTGCTGGTATTGGTGGAAGTATGGGTAGGTCAATGGGCGATCTGCCTGGTGTTAGGTATAAAGTAGTAATGGTCAATGGTGTGTCACTAGACGCTCTTATTAAGGGCAAGAAGCAGAAGCCTATGAGATAAGTCAATTATGTTATTTAAATATAATTGATGAATTCAGTGTACTCCGGTAGTTCGCAAGTGAGCTTTTAAGTAATGAATTCTTAATACTGCACCAGCTTATAGTTCCTCTTCATCTTCCTCCTCGAGATTACGTGATATTTCAGCTATTCTTCTAGTAACAAATACTGGTTTGTTAAAGAGAAGTGCAAGAAATATTGCATGACTGGGTATCATAGTTCTTCTAATACTAATGCCATCTGTTGTTATGTACAAACTTGCTTTATACACCATATTTTCATCGTCAAAGTCATCAATAATTACCTTCTCTATGGACTCACCTAAAGCCCTAAGCTTAGGGAGGAACATTATTAGTATGCCATACACTGTATCCCTGAAGTCATCAGGCTCATAGATTTCACTCTCACCGAGTTCCCTCAGCCTAGCAATAGCTAGCGTAATGTCATAAGGAACATTATATAATATTATTTCAGTTCCATCTTCTAAGTAACATGTTAGTGTTCCTGCAACGTAGTCATCATCGCCAGTCATAATGTACGGCTCAACATCAACAACACGATATAGCTCCTGCATAGTCCATCATCTTCTAGGGGTTACCAGAGTTAATAATTTTGCTTAAATTAATCCTGTATCGCATAGATTACTGAGAAAATGCTTAAAAGCCTTCCTATTAAGAGGGGTCTAGGCGGGTAATGTATGGGTAGCGTACTAGAACCTAAAACAGTAGAGATTAAACTATTCGGTAAGTGGAGTTATGAGGGTGTTGTGGTTAGAGACCCCAGCTTAAAGAAGTATATTTCTCTTAGACCGGTGTACTTACCGCATACTGGCGGTAGGCATGAACATAGGAGGTTTGGCAAGGCTGAGGTACCTATTGTTGAGAGATTAATAAATAAACTAATGAGACCCGGTAGAAATACAGGTAAGAAACACTTAGCGTACAATATCGTTAAGAGAGCTTTTGAAATAATACACCTAAAAACAGGTGAGAATCCACTACAAGTCCTTGTCAGAGCAATTGAGAATTCAGCACCTAGGGAGGAGACTACAAGAATTATGTATGGTGGTATAATATACCATGTTGCTGTAGATGTATCACCATTAAGGAGAGTTGATTTAGCTTTAAGACATATTACTGAAGGTGCTAGGCTGGCTGCATTTAAATCAACCAAGAATATCGCTGAGTGCTTAGCTGATGAAATAATACTTGCAGCGAGGAGTGACCCAAAGAGCTATGCTGTAGGCAGAAAAGAAGAAATAGAGAGGATAGCATTAAGCTCAAGATAATAGAGCTGAATTAAAAATTTTATAAGGTTACCTGTCTAAAGTACATGACGTGAAGAGGTGGTGATAAGATGAGCAGGCCAAAGAAGCCGCACTTAAATCTGGTCGTAATAGGCCATGTAGACCATGGCAAGAGCACACTGGTAGGGCATATGCTAATGAAGCTAGGGGCTATTGACGAGAAGACTATTAAGGAGGTTGAGGAGACAGCTAAGAAGGCAGGTAAGGAGTCAGAAAAGTATGCGTGGTTCCTAGATAAGCTGAAAGAAGAAAGAGAAAGAGGTGTTACAATAGCTCTAACGTTCATGAGGTTCGAGACACCTAAGTACTACTGGACGATTATTGATGCGCCAGGTCACAGAGACTTCATCAAAAACATGATTACAGGGACCAGTCAGGCTGACGTAGCATTAATGGTGGTTTCAGCAAAAACAGGTGAGTTTGAAGCAGGAATGAGTAGAGAGGGTCAGACAAGAGAGCATATAGTCCTAGCTAGGACTATGGGTATTGATCAAATGGTTATAGCTATAACAAAAATGGATATTACTGATCCACCATGGAGTGAAGCTAGGTATAAGCAAATTGTTGACATACTGAAGAAGTTCATGTTGCCATTAGGATATAAAGTAAACAATATACCATTTGTGCCAGTATCAGGATGGACTGGCGATAATATTATCGAGAAGTCACCTAATATGACATGGTATAAGGGTCCAACATTAGTTGAAGCACTGGATATGATGAAGGAGCCTCCGAAGCCTGTTGACAAACCACTAAGAATTCCAATTCAAGAAGTTTATAGCATTTCGGGTGTAGGTACAGTACCTGTTGGCAGGGTAGAGACAGGGAAACTAAAGGTTGGTGATAAAGTAGTATTTATGCCACCAGCTATAGTAGGTGAGGTAAGATCAATAGAAATGCACCATGAGCGTCTAAGTGAGGCTCTTCCAGGCGACAACATAGGATTTAATGTAAGAGGTGTGTCCAAGGATCAAGTTAGGAGAGGTGATGTAGCAGGGCATTTAACGAATCCGCCAACAGTTGTTGAGGAGTTCACAGCCCGTGTGCTGGTTGTGTGGCATCCGTCAGCGATTCACGTAGGGTACACGCCAGTTATCCATGCACACACAGCATCAGTAGCATGCAGAATAGTTGAGATTATAGGAAAGCTGGATCCGAAGACAGGTAAGATAGCAGAAAAGAACCCGCAATTCATTAGACCTGGTGAGTCAGCAGTAATTAAGTTTAAGCCAATTAAGCCTATGGTGGTAGAGAAGTATAGTGAATTCCCGCAGTTGGGCAGGTTCGCAATGAGGGACATGGGTAAGACAGTAGGTATTGGGGTCATCATAGATATCAAACCTATGAAGATTGAGATAAGGACAAAGTAATAATTGCTGAAATCACCAAATTTAGAGACGTACTAAAGTCAAGCTAGGGGTTAGCAATGAGTAGTAGAGTTAGGATAAGGCTCTGGAGCACTAACGTAGAACATCTTAACGACGTGGCTAGGCAGCTAGTTGATATAGCTAAGAAAGCTGGTGTTGAGGTAAGAGGTCCGGTACCTCTTCCCACAAAAAGATTAACAGTGCCTGTGCTAGTCCCTCCTCATGGTGAGGGAACTAAGGTTTACGAAAAGTGGGAGATGAGGATACACAAGAGGATAATAGACATTGCAGCAGATGAGAGGGTAATGAGGCAGATAATGAGAGTAAGAGTGCCTGATGATGTGTACATAGAGCTAGAATTACTTAGGTAGGTTTTTAAGTAAAGCGCATTAATTTGCTTTTTTAGTGAAGTGAGTGTGTAAAGCATTCCTTTAAGTGAATAAGCACGTATCTAAATGCTTACAAGACAACTAAAATTCATAAACTCCACAAATAACTACTTCTTGGTGCCGGGGTGCCCGAGCGGTCTAAGGGGCCGGCCTTGAGAGCCGGTGGGCGTTCGCCCACGCGGGTTCGAATCCCGCCCCCGGCGCCACATGATAGAACTTTCTCCTAGCATATCTCTCTAATACATACTGATATGCTATGTTGAACCACTATTTACTTTTGAAAGGAAGTACGGCTTACTGCTAATCGATGAATACACTTAACTTACTTGCTGGGAGAATACTCTGTCAAGAAGGGTCCTAGGCTCTTTTATGAGAGCTACTTAATGTTTTGTTAGATTAAGAAATACCCTGTTAATTTGATTATTATTTAGTGTTGTTGAAATAACCTTAATTATAGCAGTAATGATTACTAAGCTGCATTACAGTCTTGATTCTACTCAATACTCTGCTTTAAAATTAAGCTTAAGTAATCGGTGTTTCTAATGAATTGTTAATAACTTAATTTACGAATCATTTATTGGGAGGGTAAAATTCGTGAACAAAGCAATTGCAGTAGTTATTGCAGTTATTATACTTATAGCAACACTCTACATGCTTTATGGTGGTGAGTTCACTAGCATTATTTCACGCATTGTTCAGAGCTCGAGCCCTGGTACTAATGCAACGGCAGCAAAAACATCAATATACATAACTGAAACAACAACTACTAGGAAATCAGTAACCTCAACTAGCTGGACCTTAACTAAGACACAGTACAACTTAAGCACAACAAGTAGGGTAATTACAACATACCCAGAGACTACGACTAAGCAAGTAGTAACTTCTTGCAAAGTAAACGTAACTGAGGCAGGAAAAGAATTTATTAACATAAGTACTAGTGCTGAGGTAGCACAGCTCTTTTCAATTAATACAAAGGCTATGTTGCGGCCTGAGCAAGTTTTCCTTTACGTTAATGAGACATATATGATAGCTGGCGCCAAAGGTCTTATAGTTAGTTTAGCTTTTTACAGGCCTGAGAGTACCGTACCTAGCTATGAGATCGTACCAATTGGTGAACACAAGCCAGGAGTAATTTTAGCAGACTATGTTTACATAAATAACTCGCTAACTCTACTAGCTATAAAATTAAGTAAGGTACTAAGTACCGTACAGGCAGGAACCTACACAATCATTATGTGGAGCGGATACGAATCAAAAGTCATTAAGGTTTTAGAGTGCAGGGCTATTTTAAAGGAGACGGCAATATTACTTAAGGATACAAAAATCCTTGAGGAACCTATTAAAGTAGCATGCAGCATGAGTGGCGGCGAGGATATTGCCAGCTACTTAACCTCACTGATATGTTACTATAATCCAAGTACCTTAGAGGAAATTAAGAGTATTATTTATGGTAATCTAACACTACAAACTAATCAAGAGAAAATATGGAGGGCACTCAAATGGGTTGATGAGAATATTATGTATGACTATGAAAAGAGTAAGGCTGGTGTGAAATACGTAAATGACCCATTAACAACAATTAGGGAGAGGAAAGGCATTTGCACAGATTACTCGGTCCTACTTACTTCCGCTTTATTATCTGCTAATATTCAGCCTGTCTACATACTAAGTCTTGAAGATTATTTGCATGCTGCTGCTGCAGTATGTCTTGATAATACAGTCTACATCTTAGATCAGCATTTACCACCTATAGAGCTGCAGGACTATGCAGAATACATACTTGGAGGTGACTTGGGTAAAATAAGGGTTATTCAAATACGGTTAATTAATGGCGAACCCACTATTGAATTGTTTAATGAGGTCGAGCTCTACTTAACGGATTACTACCCAGAGGATGATACACCCAGTAACATAAGTAGAGAAGTGGCTGCTTCAATCAAGAAGTCGCATCCTAATTTGATACCGGATCCCAGACTGCGCTCTTTAATTGACACAAGTATCCTTAGTACTAAATTGACAATAGGGTCTCCTGTTCTGGCAGGAATAAAAGTGAGTACTAAGGTACCTGTAACAGCTTATTATAGTCCAGTATTTAGGGCTCAGTGGGTCGAGTACTTAACTCAGAAAACCCTGAATTTAATATTAAGATACTATAGAAATGTAGCAGAGAATGGAGGGTACTTCTGGGTTAATATAAGGAATGGATCAATATACCTAGTAGCAGTAACATATAGAGTACCTGATGTTTCACTAAGTGTTGAGGGCACTAATGTAACTATAGAACTAAAATCTCAGGAATTGCTAAATTCGATAAATGTGCTTTTGTATAAACCCGGCGAGTCAAAGCCTATAGCTGGTATAGCACCTAAAGGATATACATATAGCGATATAGCAACTATAACGGCGAAGGTATGGATCATAAGGGAGAATTTAGCAAAAATTGTTTTTACGTCACTAGACGTTGCTAGGAGAGTCCCAGCAGGTAAATACGTATTAGCTGTGTGGGTTAATGGGAGAATATCATGGGCGATGTGGTACGTAATAGACTAAAGATAATCCTTGAATTCAGAATTTATAAGTTCAGCCTAAGTTATCAGAATTTCCGGCTCAGCTCATTATGTCACTAGACCCTCTTTTCATCATTCATAAAGTAGGATACTCTAGAGTTAATTAAGTTGTCTCAATTCGTTAATTAAGTATTAAAAATCGGCAATATTAAAAACTGAACTTAATCTGTAAAAATGAAGAGCCGATATGGATATGGTTTAAGGCGTTGGCATATGGGAAGGTCAAACAATAAGCAGAGAGTAACAGAAAGAAAGTGGTCAAGGACTCTTATAGGAATTTCTGTTTTTGCTGTATGTTACATTGTGCTTTATACTTTACTACTAAGTTTTTATAACTACATTACGGAACCTGCTACAGTCGCAAGAAGTTTAACTATATACATGCCAGCCAGCATTGTTGTGCCTTGCGTTGCGTCATTAATTACGATTTTTATTGGTGTAGCATTTCGCATCATATACTCATGTTTAGTATCAAAGATATTTCTCATAGCCTCTCTAGCAACTCTCCTCATAACATTCTATAATTACTTGTATTTCATTATTTTATCGAGAAACATTGTTGTTGTCATATACCCACTATTCGACTTACTAAGTGATGGCAAGCATACTATAATCTCTCTAGATTTGGGCCAGGTAAGTTTACTTGGAATTGCTTACCTTTGTAGGCATGAAATACTTAATTTCCTACGTAATAAGCTGGCAAAATCTAAGTACAGAGAATTTAAATGAAGTTTTTTAAGGTCTCTACTCTTTATGGTTTGGGTGCCGCGGTAGTATAGCCCGGCCAAGTATGCGGGCCTCTCGAGCATTAGCCTTCCTGCGTGGATAGCCCGTGACCCGGGTTCAAATCCCGGCCGCGGCACCACCGACCCTAATTTGTGCTGTCTTAGTTTACAAGAGTATTTTAAGTACCTTCTCACAAGTAGCGCTAATTCTAGAGGCAACAACCCAAGTGTCTAGGGGTCTCGGATATATGGAATATACGTATTTGGCTGATGCAAGCACTTCTTCACTAAAATCACCGTGAGGAAAACCACCTATAACTATCGGTATATCCTCCTCTAACGCCTTCCTGCATAGTTCATCAGTTGGGACAAGCTCCCCTTTCTCGCTAAGAAGTATTACTTCTTCTTTACCTATGTACTTTAATAATGCTGTAAATCCCATAGCTATAGCCTCCATTAACGGTTTGTCTGAATCAGGTGGCACTTTACCTATTGTGAGCAGCTGTTCCATTAATCCAACAAATCTATTGTAATTTCTAGGAATTCTTATTCTAGGGTCTACAATTATGACATAGTCGTTAATAGTGTGGATGTAAATCCTCAAATTACCCTCTATGTTGAGTGGTGAAGAAAGAAGTTCAAGTAATGTAATGTGAACTATATCGGGTCTGCCGCGTTTATGTTTATTGTGGAGCTTCTTCATTGCATGGTAATGTAAGGATACATCCAGCAATATTTCAGTTGGTTTCTTACCTCTTCTTTGAGCAGTCTTTAGCACTGCTGGATGTCCTATTATGTCTCTTGGAATTAGCTCGAGACTCGACTCTGCAAGTATAAGCTTTATTACCCTCAAGTTAATCCCCAAATACGTGGTTGGTAAATATAGAAAGAAAAATATTAAGGATTTAGCTCTTCAGCGTGCTAGAATACTCTATGGCTTAGCAGTTACTGAAGTTAGAAGAGGAATGTATGGTAGAGCTAGGAGATATATTAGCTTAGCTTTAAGACTGATTGAAAAAGCTAATGCTAGGAAGCCGATTTTCTTAAGAAGAGGTACATGTAAAAACTGTTATGTCCCACTTATTCCTGGATTAACATGCAGGATTAGACTGAGAGGAAATAAGAAATACATTATAGTTACCAAGACATGTCTACTATGTGGATGGGTGAGGAGGATACCATGCAAAAGAAAAGCAGAAAAATAAAGGAAGTTATTCAAGGTAAGATTCATGTTAATATAGGAAAGCAGGGCATTACAGAGAATGTGATTAGGGAAATAAAGAGAAGGCTGAAAGATGAGGAGGCAATTAAGGTACGTGTGCTTAGGTCATTTAAGAAAATATCAGGCAGGGAGGTTGAAGATATAGCTGAGGAAGTGGCTAAAAAAGTTGATGCTGAGGTAGTTGATGTGCGCGGCAATGTCTTTGTGATTGTTAAGCTCAGGTTGAGGCGATAATAATATGTTATGGTGCCGCCGGCGGGATTTGAACCCGCGACACCCCGGTCTTCAGCCGGGTGCTCTCCCAGGCTGAGCTACGGCGGCTCCAAACACATTAATTCATTAGGGGGTCTTAAACTTTCTTGAGTTTCTGCTTTACGAAATAATAATACCTTAAATATCAAAGACAACTCTAGCAGACCAACAGCTATTTCTTTTCTTTATTTCCATTAGCGAATAAGTAACAGCCTTTACTTCGGTCCTAGGGTCATGGGTTTCAGGATCAAATTCTTCGCCCCAGGCATGTCCCTTAAATTCTACTTTATCATTATTAATTCTTACATATTCTACCTTGAACTTATTGAAGACAATGTTATTTGCACAGTACTCTATAAGTAAGTTCTCAAGCCACTTATAAAGAGCATTCTCTAAATCAAAACCACTGTCCTCTAAAACTAGGTGTTTTACTGGCTTAACTTTAGATGTGTCCACCATAACTTCAAACATAGCTTTAGCTGCTAACTCAAAAATTTCCTCTAGAGAACTACCAAACACCTCTACATACGCATCGGCTGTGTGCTCTAGGAACTTAAAGCCTTTTCGACAACTCATATAAGCTCCCACATCCCGAAGTAGTAACTTCAAATAAAAGCTTAAACCCCCCGGGAGGTAAGAAATTTTGGCGGCGGTCGTCTAGCCTGGTCTAGGACGCCGGCCTTCCACGCCGGAAATCCCGGGTTCAAATCCCGGCCGCCGCACCAAAAATTTGATATAATTCCGGAAACATTAGGGGATTAGGTAGTTACTTTTCTTATTTTTATTACCTGTTCTTCTCTCCTCAGCCCATAGGTGAGTACTATGAGATCGCCAACTTCTATTGCACCCTTAATTCTAAGTATTTCGTAGGTTTTTTCAAGGCCTTCTTCATAGCTTTCTGCAGGAACTTGAAGTGGTCTAATGCCCCATAATATGTTTAATTTGCGTAGCTGCTTATTTGATGGCGAACCAACAAAGAAAGGTACTGAAGGTCTCAAAAGTGATATTAATCTGGCTGTAACTCCCCGTATGCTGTATATTATTAATTTAGCATTTAAGTCCTCTGTGAGTTCAGCGACGCCTTTAGCGTATCTTGCTTTAAGACTAACTACCTTCCTATGGGTGTAGATTCCAGCTCTTTCTTCTGCTACAGAAACTATCCTTTTGAGCCATTTAATAGCCTCAATAGGATACTTACCTATGGCTGTCTCACCTGTAAGCATTAGTGCGTCAACACCTTCACTAACAGCTACAGTAACATCGACCACCTCAGCTCTTGTAGGTACGGGTCTTTCTATTAGTGACTCGAGCAGTTGTGTTGCAACAATTACAGGTTTACCGGATTCCAGAGTATGTCTTACAATGAGTCTCTGTAGATGAGGTACTTCCTCAAGACCAAAGTTCATGCCTAAGTCACCGCGTGCAACGAGAACCACATCAGCTGACTCAGCTATACTTTTAATGTTTCTTACTGCAGATTTTGTTTCTATTTTAGCAATTATACCTAAGTCAGAATTTTTTCTCTTAAGAATATCTCTTAATAACTCGATATCCTTTCTTTTTCTTACGTAACTGAGACCCACGTAATCAAGGTCGTGCTTAATTGCAAAATCAATATTTTCTAAGTCACGGTCGGTGATAGGCGGTATGTCAAATTCTTTATTCATCACAGTAAATCCTTTCTTTGACTTTATTACAGCATCAGTTAATGCGGACACCTCAATGTGGCTGCTTTCCACATCAACAACCTTGAGCTTCACTCTTCCATCATCCATAACTATAATGTCACCTAATTCGAGTGATTCATAAATTTCCTTCTTTGGTAAGGGAATCTCTTTGTTTTCAGCAGATGCTTTATCTTTAAGAACTATGTATGCAGACTCGCCTTTTTTAAGTGTGAGTACCCTGTCTATGATTCCTATTCTTATTGATGATCCGACTAAGTCACCAATTATTGTTAATGGTTTCCTAATTTTTTCTTCAGTAGCTCTAACTGCCTCAACAAAAAACTTCCACTGATTTACATCACCATGAGCGAAATTTATTCTGAAACCAGCTACTCCTTCCTCAGCTAACTTACGTATTAAGTCTTCACTGAGTGTTGATGGACCTAGTGATGCTATTATCTTTACTCGCATATTATCTAACCTAAGTATTTTCTATCTTTACACTGCTAATTAACTACTACTCTTAGCTATATAATCATTAGAATAATTCCCATTAAACCGTGTACTATGATGGTTGTGTCTTATTTAAGTAAAAAGTAAGGTTAATAAAACCTTTAAACAGATTTTCGGAGTAGTAGGAGGGTCGGCAATGGTTACAGTAAAAGAGGTACCAGCTGACATGTTCATTGAGGTGTTAGCTAGGTACTTAAAAGAAAATGTACCGCAAGTAAAGCCTCCTGAGTGGGCATTATTTGCGAAGACAGGTCCGCATAAGGAAAGAATTCCAGATAATCCTGACTGGTGGTATTATAGAGCAGCAAGCATACTTAGAAAATTATACATTAGTCCTGAGCCAATAGGTCTAGAAACTTTCCGTACAATTTATGGCGGTCTCCAAAGTCGTGGTTCAGCCCCGCCCCACTTCAGAAAAGCTGGAGGATCACACATAAGGAAGATACTTCAGCAATTAGAAAGGGCTGGCCTCGTCATTAAGGCTGGTAATAAGGGGAGGACGCTATCACCCAGAGGTAGGTCGCTCTTAGATAAATTAGCTAATGAAGTGTTTAAGGAGGTAGTTAAGGTTATTCCGGAGTTAAGGAAATATGGTAGTGGAGGTAAGGGGAAGTGAATGATGAATATTATGATGAAGAGCTTGAGGAGATAAAGCGGAGGCAACTTGAAGAACTTATGAGGAGGGCACGTGAAGCAAAGAAAAAAGAAGAGGAATTAGCTCGTGAAGCTCAAAAACAGGCTATTTTAAGGAGAATACTCACACCCGAAGCACGTGAGAGGTTAGCTAATGTTAGGCTTGTCAGGCCTGAGCTAGCTAAGACTGTTGAGGAGTACTTAATAAGTCTCGCGCTAGCAGGTCAGATCAAGGAGAGGATAAGTGATGATGTACTAAAACAAATATTAGCTGCTATAGATTCAAGAAGTAGGCGTGATGTGAAGATAAGAATACGAGGTAAGAGGTGGTGAGTATTGGCTAGAAATAAGCATGTAGCAAGAAAATTAAGACTAGCCAAGGCTTTAAAATCTAATTCGGCTATACCTGTGTGGGTAGTTATCAAGACTCTAAGGAAGGTGCCCTTCAGACCTAAGTTAAGACACTGGAGAAGAGCAAAACTAGGCAATATTTAAGGAGCGATAGGTGATGTATAATGTCTGAAAAAATATACGTAATTAATTTATCTCGTCTTTACTGGACAGGAAGAAGGAGGAGAGCGCCAAGGGCTATCAATAAGATAAGAGAATTTATCAAGAGGCATGTAAAGGCCGAATACATTGTTATTGATGAATCAGTAAATGAGTACATATTTTCCAGAGCCTACGATAAGCCCCCACGTAGGGTGGCAGTTAGAGTTATTCCGCTTGACAGTGAGGGTAAGGTGGTTAAGGTAGCATTAGCAATTCCTCTTACACCTCCTAGTAGGCAATAATATCTCGTGCGGTGCTTTAAATGCCATTAGACAAATTAAGAATTTTTGGTAACCCGAATATAGGAGTATATGTCTTTGCTAATAATAAAATAGCTTTAGTTCCTCAGGGTGTTGAATCAAGTGCAAAGAAAAAAGTAAGTGATATTCTTAATGTTGATGTAATAGAAGCTAGGATAGCTGGTACTTTTTTATTGGGTGTTCTAGTAGCAGGTAATGATAGAGTTTTGCTAGTACCGAGAATAACTCGAGATGAAGAAGTAGAATATCTTAAGAATTTGGGTCTATATGTTCAGGTAGTTCACACCACATTCACCGCGCTTGGCAACATAATATTAGCAAATAGTAGAGCAGCTGTTTTTCACCCTGAATTAGATAAAAGTGAAGTTCAGAAATTGAGCGAGCTCTTAGGAATAAAAGAATATATTCAGACATCAGTAGCTGGAATTCCGACAGTTGGCTCGGTGGCTGTCATAACTGATAAGGGCGGTGTCATTCATCCTGATATAAGAGATGAAGAATTGTATAAGCTAGCGGAATTTTTCGGTATACAGCTAGATGTTGCTACTGTGAATTTTGGCGTAGCATTTATTAGGACTGGGCTAGTAGCGAATAATTACGGGGCCCTAGTAGGTGA
>CAYZJX010000020.1:13836-15336 GCA_964479035.1 uncultured Desulfurococcaceae archaeon | reverse complement strand
TATGGATATGGTGGAGGTGGAGGCATGTACCTCATTAACCTACGCCAATACCTAGCCCAGTACATCTCTCTCACCATGTAATTTTTGAATTTTGCACATTAATAACACTATATGAAAATTGTGCTTTAGCTCATTTTGAGAGGTAGTTTTTCAAGCTCTAGAGGAGTTATTAATGTGGAAGGTAGAGGTGTTAAGAGTGGGTCGAGAAGGTCCGCCCTGGAGGTGGTGCTGGAGGCGTGAAGGTAGAGGAAGAAGGCCTAAGCCCAGATTCATAGGGTTTCAGCCATCACAAGTGATTTTCGTACCACTTGATGAGTCGGGACGCCCAGTAAGTAATGAACCTATATACATTAATCCTGATGAACTCGAGGCGCTTCGACTAGTTTACTATTTAGGCCTAACGCAGGAGGAGGCAGCTAGGAAAATGGGTGTTTCTAGAGGGACTTTATGGAGAGCATTAAGTAGTGGCAGGAAAAAAGTCATTTCAGCTTTAATTGAGAAGAGACCACTAATACTTATGTCTGGCCCGTCCCCGTAGTTGGTGTTGCTACCTTAAGTGCTGTCTCCACATATTTCCTCCACATCTCAAGCATTACTTTGTACATTTCGATGTAGTACATCATTGCTATAAAGCCCATCCACATACTCGACCACGCATACATTGCCATAAATGGGTCAGGCAGGTATGGCGGTACCCACCAGTAATAAGGATTGTATGGGTACGCCACTACTGCCCACCTCCTACATATCACCACGTTGCTGGGAAGTAGGGGTACGCGTACGTATATGCCAATGGGTACCAGTAGTACGGGTAGTAAGGCATTGCCCAAGGCCAGTACCACCTAAGCCCCCATGGGGCACCAAATAACCACCAGCACGCGCCTCTACCAAACAACCAGCCGGGTCTCTGCCACGGTGGTAAGTAACTGAAAGGCCCTCTACCAGGCCACGGACCCCACCAACCACCTCTACCTCTGCCTCCTCTCCATCCCCAACCAAATCCACCAAACCACCAAGCCATGCAGTACCACCACTTTTTTGTGCGTATGCTCACTTATAAACTTTCAGCATATGAACAAAATTTTGTTAAAATCAGTAGCAACTAATTAGCATTTTTAGTACGATAGTACCTTCTCAATAATTTAATGTACTTATTAATGAGCTTAACACCCTGCCTCCACTCCTCTGAACTCCAAGTATCTACTAGGGGGCATAAGTCATCTATTGCAGGACCAACACCCTCAACATATATTACCGGGTATATCCTGCAGCCCAATGGTCTATACCAATATATTTTGCAGATACCCTTTACTGGGTCATAAAAGTAGCAATATCCATCAACATTTCTTAACCTCCAATACCCCCCACGACAGACAGCAAAGTCGCTAACTCGGTATCCTAGACCCTCAATTATTGAAATATCACTCGGTAAGAGAATCATCTCGGTCTCCATACAACAGAGACCGCACCTCAAGCACTCCGACCTCATGAAAATTCCCG
>CAYZJX010000020.1:0-13736 GCA_964479035.1 uncultured Desulfurococcaceae archaeon | reverse complement strand
GTCTCCATACAACAGAGACCGCACCTCAAGCACTCCGACCTCATGAAAATTCCCGGTACATTCCCCACCTCAGTAACCCCGCAAAATTACTTAACTGTCTGATGCTTATGCACTACATTAAACCTACACGTACATGTAGGCCTCACATTGCTTTCTTCAGCCACTATAAGCCCTCCATGAGGGCACGTAAAAGGCTTCCCTAGCAAGCACCATAATTTTTCAACTATATACTTAGGTATACTCAACTCTATATCCCTAGCTACGGAACAGGCCTCCTCTACACTAAGCCCTAATTTAGTCAGAGCTGACTCAATAACACCGTGCCTCCAAATTACCTCTAAACACACCTCAATACCATTACTAGTCAGCCTTACATTCCTGCCAACTTTTTCGATTAATCCCTGGGTCTCCAACTTCTTAATCATAAGTGAGGCAGTAGACTTCGACACCCCGAGTACCCTAGCTACATCAATTACTCTAGCAGCTCCTTTAGTGGTGCAGTATTCATATATGGTTATTAAGTAGTCAATATCCCTAGTACTTAGTAAGTTAACCATTTCCTCACACCTAGTAAAGCATATATTACTGCTAATGAAGCAAAGATACCTACGCCTGCTGAGGGAGGTAACTCAAGAAACAATGCTAGCATATAGCCAAGGATCATGATAGTGAAAGACGAAATATAAGCTGTTACGTGTATTCTCCTAGTACTCAACCTGACAGCAATTAGCCCTGGAGCAGTAAGAATTATATGTGTTAGTAGGACACCCAGTGACATAGCAAGTGATGTCGCAGTAGCTGCTGTTAGGGCGTATAGGAGATACCTGTAGTACCTAACTCTAATTCCCATTGAGTAAGCCCCCTCAGGATCGAAGAAGATATACTTAAACTCGCCCCAGAACATGTGCATTAGTGGTATGACCAGCATCGCAGTAGCTGTTAGCCTAGCAATATCACTCATTGTAGCAAGTGCTGAAGTACCAAATACATAGCTCATAGCCCTTGAAACACCCAGTGGCGACATAAAGCTTAAGTAGTAGGTCAGAACCACAGTTACTGTAACTGATATACATACTGAAGTAGCTATAGCTGAATCCTCTGGAAGGCCTCTGTTGACAGCTTCAGCAGTTAGTATTGAAATTAAAATCGATACTAGAGCAGCAGTAACTACAGGCGGCACAGGCAAGTGAGCTACATCAGTAAGAAATACTCCTATGAGACCTCCAGCAAGTACTGAGTGAAGTAATGTAATACCGAATGTGATAGATCTAGCAACAACTAGTGCAGGACTTACTGAACCTACTAATGCACCACCTAATAGTGCAGTTATAGTACCCGCTAACAATAGGTAACTATCTCCTGAGAGCATGGTCCTCACCGAGAATTACAAGACCCTTCATCTCTGTAAGCCCTGGATATGCAGCCTTAAGTACATCTAACTTTAATACTTGGCTTGGTTTACCAATAGCAAAAACCCTCTTATTAATGAGAATTACTATTGGCTCATAAGCCATGCAAGGAGAGAGCTCGTGAGCTGACATTAATATGTCCATACCTAGTGACTTATGGATTCTGTGAAGTAACTCAACTACCTCACACTTCACTTTAAAGTCAAGCATTGAGTAAGGCTCGTCGAGAATTAGCAATTTCGGTCTTCTTATTAAAGCCCTAGCCAGCAGCACACGCTGTCTTTCACCACCACTCAACTCACTAAATAACTTACTCTCATAACCGCTCAGCTCAACTAAACCTAAATACTGCCTTACTTTCTCCTTTACAGCACTAGAGATAATCCTTGGAGGTGGAAGTTTCGATAACAACCCCATAGCAACAACCTCCTCAACAGTCATGGGTGCCAGAGCATCAACATTAATTATCTGAGGTACATAACCAACTGTTTCAGCAATAGCCCTTCTATCACGCCATGGTACTAAACCGTAAATGCTTGTGTACCCACTAACAGGCTTTAAGAGGCCTATTAACGCCCTAATAAGCGTTGTCTTACCAGCACCATTAGGTCCCATTAAAATAGCAAAAAATGGCGACTTAAGAGTAAATGACGCATCCTCTACTACCGGCTCCTTACCATAAGATAGCGTTACACTTCTAACCTCAACATAATTGCTTAGTGTTGCGTCACTCACCGCTAATCACCCTCGACTCAATGTATTTTCTCTGTGCTACAATTACTATTACAAGTACTATGATGAGTATAGCTTCTGATATAACTAGTGTAGCAGGTAACTCACCAATATCAAATAATCCTGTACTACCTTGTCTTTCCTCATAATTTACACTAAATGCACTAATCTTAAGGTCATTAACTAATATAGCAATAACAGCAGGTATTAAATGCGGAGTACTTGATAAAGTGCTAATAGGCACCACTACATATGGTATTCTGTTTAAGTTAAGTAATTCAAGTACCTTAGGGTACTTTGCTGCCATAAAATCCGTAATTAATACTACATCAAATAACCCCTTCTTGTAGCTGTCAATTAACTCTTTCAACACTGCTTCACTAAACTCAGTTTCCGGTTCTTGAAGTACGATACCATTACACTTAAGTCCCAATTCATTAATGACATACTGCAGTATTGGCGTAAAGAGGATCACCCTTACGTTATGTGGTACTACCTTGCGTACCGACTGGTTTTCCTTAATGATTAACTTCTCGAAGTCCTGCAGTCTACTATAATAATAGTTTTCATGGAGTGGGTCAACTACAGCAAGTACTTCAGCTAGACTTGACGCTGCTGCTAGTAAACCTGAGTAAGTCAGTAAGTAACCGTGCGGGTTAATTTTACCTGTCTTAGGATTTGTCATTAAATTAAGCCCATGCTTCAAGTAGTTCCTGTAATCTACAATACGCGCCTTTACAACCCCCTCCCGAACCAGCTCACTAATTCTGCTCTCTATAATTAAGTGTGATGGCCCTGTCATAAGTACTATTGTTGCGTTACTCAAAGAATTAACTAAAAAGGAAGTTGATGGTTCAAAATGATGAGGGTCAACACCTGCAGGAACTAATGAATAAACAACTACTCTATCACCACCTATAAATGACGCAACATACATCAAAGGTGCAGCAGTAACTGCAATAACAATTTTACCATTATTTGCATCACTCATATTAATAAGGTAACTATATTTCAGAGACCAAGCATAAGTAATATGTGCTGCGCCACTACTTACAGTAAGTAAAATAATCGTAACTAATATTATTCCAGTCAGATAGCAATTACTCCTTATCATTCCTCTTCCTAAGTTTTATGGTGTAAAACACTTTATACAGCTTACTAATCACTATGAATTAAATTAATAAAAGGCGTCAATATCCTAATATGCTCTTATACCTTATAATATATTACGTGTATTAAATCATGTTTAGGTGATTTGAGTGAGGTACATAGGCATAGCAGCATACTCAGGCCCTCCGCCAGACCACCTTAAGGCCGCTGCCGAGGAATTCCTCCATAACCTAGCCCTTTGCAGGTCTGTTGATGACATAGTTATAGTAACTGGAGGGTACTGGGGCTTAATGAAATACATAGTAGATCATGCACTATCAATAGGTTTTAAGGTCATTATAATTCCGCCACTAGAAATGGAGGACATTAGGTTTCCTCTTAATGCCCTAGTCATAAGAACTGGAACATCATTTAGAGTGAGGAGTGTCTTCCTAGTACGTACATCAGAAGTTCTCGTTGCCTTAGGTGGCGCAGCAGGTACTATGCAGGAAATAGTAACTGCATATACTGAGGGAATACCGATATTTGTGCTAGGAATGACTGGCCTGCCAACTGATAAATTTTACAGTCTCTCGCCATATCTTGACGACAGAAAAAGATCCGAAATAAAGTTCTTTAATGATCCGAAGTCGCTTACTCAAGCTGTCTGCAAGTACCTAGAGGAGACGCCGCCTAAGGGGTGGACGGGGCTGTAGCAGTTATGCCCAGGGGCCCTAGCAGAGTTATCGTCGCAGCAGATGTTGGAGCTACTAATTTAAGAGTAGGGATTTTTGACCTAAGTGCAACCTTACTTAAGGTAAAGGTAATTAGGACTCCTAGGTCTGGGGGGCAGGATGCTGTAGCCATCGCAATTAAGCAAATTGCTGAAAATTTACTAAAGTCCCTAGGTATTAAGGATATAGTAGGAGTTGGTATAGGTACTATAGGTCCTCTAGATATTAGAAAAGGAATAGTAATAAATACTCCAAATAATCCTTTAAGGACCTTCAGACTTAAGGAGCCGCTTGAGAAGTATTTCGGTGTGCCAACGTACGTAGTAAATGATTGCGTAGCTGCTGTTTGGGGAGAATATAATGCCGGCTGCGGTAAGGGGGCAAGGAATATTGTTTACATTACATTGAGTACAGGTATAGGCGCCGGAGTAATTGTTGATGACCACCTCCTTCTAGGCAAGGATGGTAACGCACATGAGGTCGGGCATATCACAGTAAATTATAAGTATAGAATTCGCTGCGGATGTGGGGGCATAGGGCACTGGGAGGCCATTGCCTCAGGAGCTAATATTCCTAAGTTCGCTAGAGAGCTAGCTAGAGAGTGGCAGGGAGGCAAAACAACCGTATTTAACAAGGCACTTGCAGGCAGCCTAACCCCCGAGGAATTATTTAGACACTGGAGGACAGGTGACGAGTTCGCTGCTTATGTTGTTCATGAACTCATAGAGGTAAATGCTGCTGGCTTAGGAAGTGTAATTAACGTGTATGATCCAGAAATCATTACTTTAGGCGGGTCAATAACCATTAATAATACGGACTTTATAGAAAAAGTTATAGACAACGTCCATAAATACGCAATTAATAAGGTACCTAAGATAACTATAACTTCCTTAGGTGAGAACGCAGTACTTGTGGGTGCGGCATATCTCGTATTAAATACTCCCAAAGAACTAATGAGAATTCAAGGTAGGACATATCAATAAGGTTCATAAGGTTAAAGCAAAAATTCATTAGGTGCGAGCGTGGGGGTTAAGGACATTATACCTATAAAGCGCTGGAGCCCGAAGCTCGAAGAAGAACTAATTAAGAAGTGGGAAAAAGAAGGACTATACGAAACTGAAGTAAATTTTAGGGAAGACACCAGGTATGTTGTAATAGATACTCCACCACCATATCCATCAGGAAAGTGGGGTGTGGCTCAAGCAGCTCACTACGCTCAGATTGATATGGTTGCTCGGGCTCTCAGACTCCTCGGGTATAAGGTGCTGGTTCCATTTTACGCTGACAGAAATGGATTGCCTGCAGAGGTAACTGTTGAGAAGAAATATGGCATAGTGGCACATGAGATAGCTAAGACACCTCAGGGCAGAGAGAAATTCTTAGAAATGGTCAAGAAGGTGCTAGATGAATATGAAGAGGACTTAGTCAGGACATGGAAGCGTCTAGGATGCCTATTTGATTACTGGAGAGATGGTACAGACTCACCTAACTATAGGAGGGTAACGCAAGCAACATTTATTGAGTTATGGAACCGCGGGCTAATCTATGAGTCATATAAGCCAGTCACTTGGTGTCCGCGCTGCAGAACAACTCTAGCTGAAGCAGAAATTGAGTTCAAGACGAGGAGAGGTAAGCTGTACTTCATTAAGTTTAAGGTTAAGGAAACAGGTGAGGACATAATCATAGCCACTACGAGACCCGAGCTTCTCAATGCGTGTGGAGCAGTCATATATAATCCAGCAGATAAGAGATACAAACATCTTAACGGTAAGCACGCCGTCGTCCCACTGTACGGTAAGGTAGTGCCGATAATAGAGCACGAGTTTGCTAAGCCAGAGTTCGGTACCGGCTTAGTCATGATGTGCTCATATGGTGACACACATGATGTCTGGTTCTTTAGAGAAATGAAGCTTGAGCCTACGATAGTAATCAATCCCGACGGGACAATGAATGAAAACGCAGGTTTCCTTAAAGGTCTAAAGGTAGATGAAGCAAGAGAGAAAATAGCAGAAAAATTACTTAGTGAAGGATTAATAGATAAGATAGAGGAGCTAGAGCACGAAATACCTGTTTGCTGGAGGTGTAAGACACCTGTTGAGTTTATTCACATGAAAGAGTATTTCTTGAAGCAGCTTGAATTTAAAGATAAGATACTTAAGGTAGCAAGCCACATGATATTCAGACCTAAAGAACATAAGATTAAGCTAGAAACCTGGGTTAAGTCATTAGCTATGGACTGGCCTATATCAAGAACGAGATTCTATGGTACTGAACTACCTGTTTGGAGATGCAGTAGGTGTGGTCACGTAATACTTTCTGAGCCTGGTAAGTACGTTAGACCGTGGAGAGACCCACCACCCGTGAGTAAATGCCCTAATTGCGGAGCACCCAAAGATGAGATTATCGGTGAGACGAGAACATTTGATACATGGTTTGATTCGTCCATTAGCGTACTCTATGTTACTAAGTGGCTGGATGATAGAGAAGCATCCCTTAAGGCGTTAGAATATTCCCTCAGACCTCAAGGTTATGATATTATCCGGACATGGCTTTACTATACGATACTAAGAGTTTGGTTGCTTACAGGTAAACCACCATTTAAGTGGGTTAGAGTAACTGGAATGGGCTTAGATGAAAAAGGAAGAGCCATGCACAAGTCTCTAGGTAACATAATATATCCAATGCCATATATAGAGAAGTATGGTGCAGATGCTTTCAGGTACTGGGCGGCTGCTTCAGGTAGACTAGGAAGTGACTATAGGTGGTCTGAGAACTTAGTAAGAACTGGACAGTTATTTGCTACTAAGCTAATCAATATGGCTAGATTTATGTCTGCGTTTAAAGACTATGACAAGGAGTTTAAGCTACGAGAAATCGATAAGGCAATGATTAAGTACGCTACTAAGGTAGCTAAGGAGATAGCTAAGTCCTATGAGGAGCTTGATGTATTCGAGCCAATTCAGAAAATCTATGACCTGGCATGGAATGTCTTTGCCTCAAATTATTTAGAAACTGTGAAGCCTAGAGCTTACAGTAAGTACAGCTTTAGTGAGGCCGAGGTTAAGGGAGCTCACTACACACTTCATAGAGTATTTAAATTGATACTTAAATTGCTTGCACCAATAATGCCCTTCGTGACTGACTATATCTGGAGACAACTTTACTCGCCTGATAAGAGCATTCATACTGAAGTAATTACTGAGGAAGATCTAAAGTATGAAGAAGGTAATGAAATGTTAATTAACCTATTAATAAGAGTGAACTCCGCTGTTTGGAAATATAAGAAGCAGCGTAACATGAGATTATCTGATGAACTTCCAGCAATACTTTATATACCAGTCGAAGGTAAGGAAATCACCCAAGATATTAAGGTATTGCACAAAGTATCTGAAGTACTTGCCGAGGAGCCTAGCGAGTGGGACGTAGTCTTAGATGAAGGAATATATCTGAAGCTACTCAGAAAGTTCTCTTAATCTACTATTTAGTTTCTCAATGAGTTTTTTAAATGATCTATAAGGTATCCTACATCCTGCTGCATGCGGGTGACCTCCTCCTGACCCTCCTAAGTATGCTGTCACCTGCCTCAAAAACTTATTTAAGTCTATAGACTTTTTACCCGCTCTTAAGCTCATGACCATTAAATCGTTCCTTCTCTCAGCTGCAATACCTACTTCACGGCCTGTTACCCCACGGGCATATACTGCCGCAATACCTAAGCTACCGGGTGGATCAATAACATATGCTACATTTTCTTCGACATTTACATTATGTTTAATCCACTCATAAAGCATTTCATTGTTACTAGCCTCTACAAGTGCCTTAACTACTAATTCACCGAGCTGGGAAGGTCTCTTATTTTTAGATAAATGCTCAACTACATGCCTCTTAAAGTCATACATTCTTCTAGACCCTTCTAAACCCTGTATAAGCACTCCTGCTTCAAAATATATCTGCCTCTTATCCCACCTTTCTAAGGTCTTCTTAACCCAGGGTGTCTCATCCAAGTAGTCACCTATAGCACCATAAAGAGCTATCCTCTCATAATCTCTGCTTAGTTTTCCAAATTCAGTATAGTACTTGAACGTTAGTTCTGAAGCAGATGAGGTTATTGAGTGTATTATATTGATATGTAACTCCTTAAGATTAAGGCTGAGAGGCTTCGGATGATGATCTATATATGTAATGCTACCATGCCTATAGTTATTAAGTGCCGCCTTTAATTCTCTGATGTTATGCTCACTTAGTGCTACATCAACAATTACCACATCACCTCGAGCCAGAGATGTAAAATCCTCCAAAAGCCCTACCGGATGTGTAAAAATAATATTAAACTTATTATAGTCATCCTTAAGAGACGCCAGCGCTAATGCTGCAGAGCACACACCATCTGAATCACCATGTGCTAATATCGTTAGTATCATTCACCAATCACCGTCCATTAAAACCCAAAATAAATTTAGGTCATTAAGAAATAAACATTAAGTTTCAGTGATCTATTATAATCTATTTAATATCCTCCTAGGCGTTAAAGGCAATGCCTCAATAGTTTGAAATTTGCATCCTAGTGCCTGAGCAATTTTAATACTCGTAATGACTTCTTTATTAATAATGAATGCTTGGTCTGACTGAATTAACCTATTAATTACTGCTTCAGGGCATGAAATAATACTTGCCCAGCGAACCAGGCCTTCTCCAATGTCCTCAAAAACTAATCGAGTATTTTGTGCACGTCTACGTAGTCTTCTTACATATTGATACTTATCCTTAAATACTGCTGGACAGTAATGTACATTTATATTAAGACCTGAGTCTTTCACCCATTTAAGAATCTCAACTGCCAGCTTCTCTGAACCTTCAGCAGCTATGCCGCCTGGCTTAGGCTTAAAACCTCTTAATCTTAGGCTGAGATAATTACCATCACTAAACTCGAGTTCATTTAAATTAATAAATTCAACACCCATGTCATAAGCCCTTAGAATTAACTTCTTTAAATCATCGAATGCATTAGGAAGAACGGGATTTTCAATACCTACAGAAATAGGGTATTTGAGGACCATCTTAAGTGCCTGCCATGAGTAATCTGATACCACATGAATTCTCAATTCATCAAGTCCTGCCTTAATTAATTCATTTATAGTGCCTTCATTAATTAGTAAACCCGTTGTGTATAAGTGAATATGAAACTTATTTCCAAAGAAGTTCTTTAACGTTCTAATGGTACTTATAGTTTTATCTAACTTAACTAGAGGGTCACCACCCGTCAAGCTAGCGCCAACCGAGCCGGAGGCAACTAGCTCACATATAATATCTTCAGTAGACCTTACAAGACAGTCATTAACATATGTAAGGTCTTTTCCACGCCTAGAGTGTGATATTGGACAGTAAAAGCAGTTTTCACTACATATGCCCGTAATAAATATAACTGACTTTAACCCTTCAATACATAGCTCACAGCCCTTAGGCAACCTACCTATCCAGCAGCCCACATCACTGCATGATTTCAATGTTATTGATGCCGTAACTACCACCCATGCAGTAAGTACTATGCGTACAGCTTTATTCAATTTTAAATAAGCCTACTTATCATATTCCACACACATTCTTTAGTACCGAAGTACTTAATACACCCTCAACAATCTTACTGTTAAGGTATAGATATTGTGAAAAAGGAAGGTATGGGTCTGCATGATTCGAAAGACTACATACCTCTACTGCTTACTACATCATATATCAGCTACACAGTCCTCACTACATATATAAAGGAAGTTTTCACGTACTCTTGCTCAAACATGTATTTATACATCTATAGTTCAGCAATTTCCACGCTATTACTGGCTGTATCAATCATTCTGGGCGCGTCACTCTCAGGGCTTTACTTAGATTATGTGTGGAGAACCCGGAAAGGAACTTGTTTCTTAGCGCTACTATTGCTTTCTTCTAGTGTATTATTTGTAATATACATAATAACTATACGTGGTTTATGTCAAGAAATATTATTTTCTGCTAATGCAGTTTTTTGGTTTATTATTGGAGTTTTACTTGGTAATGTACTAACAAATACTAGCCTGTACGCTAGATACGAGTATGATGTGATGAAGAGAGGTACCATTGTAGGGCTCGGAATAGGATTAGGAGCACTGATTCACCTGGGTGTTGCTGCTTTGAACTTAAAAATAGCTCTAGTGATACCTGTTGGTCTTCTTCTATCTGTTCTTAGTGCTACGTTTTTATTAGCTCGTAGTGAGTTACTTTCAAAGAGACCTAAGAAAAAAGTAGTGAATGAAGGTGTCTCGCTTTACGATATTAGAATATTAATGCTCTTGCTACCGCTGTATATATTTTCTCTTATGCATGGCCTAATAATAAGAAGTCACATACTTCCATATGCTAGAGTATTAATGACTGACACAGTACTTAATGAGGTAGTCATGAATTTACCTATGGTTTTATCTGTTCTTGCTGGTATAGTGATGGATTCTTTTGGAAGGAAGGTAGTAGGTATTGCTGGCCTTATTGTCTTGGGGATTACATCTGTATTCATGTTGACTGTCTACACACTTATAATACCACCAATAGAGTTGAGTATATTGACATTAATATTTAGTAGACTCTCAGCAGCTCTAATAACCCCTTACATAATGATTTTATCATCTGAAATAGCACCTAAGAAATTTGCTGGTAAATTCCTGAGCATATGTTACGGAACTACTGCTGCTGGGGTTCTAACAGGTATAGTAACTCCTGACATACTTAAGTCATTTTACCTCCCTACAGCTATTGGTGCAATGATTCTCTTTACTTCCGTTTACATACTGTATATTCTCCCAGAGACCCTGCCTCCTGAATACCTAAGACGTAAGGAAATCACCAGTTATGTTAAGAAGGCTATGAAGCTCACAGGTAAGTCCAGATCTTCCTAGCAATTTCAAGTACTAACTTACTATATGGATGTTCAGGAATGTCCTTTACCATCACTTTATCACCATTATATAGAACTACCTCGGGATAGTAAGGTATCACCTCAAGTAACTCGACATTGCCTAGCTTCTTAGCTACCCACTCACCCAGCTTAAGTGCTTCTTCACGTGACTTGAACGGTACCTTATTGACTATTAACAAAACCCTAATTTCAACTAGACTATAAATCTCCTTAAGAAGTACCTCAGCACCTTTTACCTCTATTTTATCAGGTAGAGTGACTAATATAGCAGCATCACTAGCTACGATAGCATTAAGTGCAGAGTACTGAGGTCCAGGAGGTGTATCTATTAGCACTATATCTATGCTATCATGCTTGAATTTCTTAATTAAGGTAATTAATTTCTTCAGGGCATTCATCTCCCAGCGCCTATCTTTAACAAGCGCCTCTTTAATAGCATCTATTGATGGATTAGCAAATACTACAAGTAGCTTACCTTTAATATTTTCCCCTCCTATATTTATAATGACATCCTTATCCTCAGCTTCACCGTTTAGGTAGTCATTTATAAAATGCTTTACTCCAGGTTCATTAAATATGTAATACTGAGTAGGTGCCCTTAAATCACAGTCCAGTAAAACTACCTTATAATTAAGTGCAGCAAGTGCGTAAGCTAAGTTGGCGGCTAGCACTGACTTTCCGCTCCCTCCTCTCTGGGAGTGGATCGCCACCGCCTTCACTTCTACTACTCACCTTCGTAGTAGCTCTCAAATTGAGGAATAATGAAATATACCTTCCTCCCTTTCCTCCTCTTTATAACATATCCTAAGGTTGCAAGTTGATTTAAGTAAGCTGACTCTACGGCTCGAGCTCTACCTGTATATTTTGCGACGTCTTCCGAAGTAGCTTCACCGCCAAGTTTCGCTAGTGCAATTAACGTCTTCCTTAAATGATCTGGTACTGATAATAGCGTAACTACATCTAAAATTCCTGTCCTTAGCGCGTCCTCAACATCAGCAACGCTTCTTAAGGTCTGTGGAACTCTTTGAACTAATTTTTCGAGTAATTCTATAATTCTATCTAGTTTTTTATTAACATCATTTAATATTGATGTAGCATCAACACCCGTGTTTTCACTACTTCTCAATTTTGAACACCTATTAAACATTAACTAAAGGCTTTTAAATTAAGTAGGTTGTTAGATATCTTAATTTCTTTATATTCAAACAATAAAAAAGAGAAAACTCTATTTCTAGCAACATAAAAATATACTCATGGTGCTGCTTTTGAAGGCGATAGTACTTACTGGCGGATTCGCTACAAGGCTCAGACCATTAACATTAACTAAGCCTAAATCGCTTCTGCCCATACTGGGTAAACCACTTCTTGACTGGATTCTTGAAGGTTTAGCAAAGTCTGGCCTGAAGGAAATAATTTTATCTGTTAGATACTTAGCTAATATGATTAAAAGAAGGTATGGTGACGGATCGGGGGTTGGGTGTTTCATAAAGTACGCTGAGGAAGTTAAGCCCTTAGGAGACGCAGGTCCAATACCATTAATTAATAGAGACATAGGACTAGATACTACTTTTGTTGTTGTTTATGGAGATATATTCAGTAACATCAATTATAGAGAGCTCTTAGAGTATCATAAAAAAAGTGGTGGATTAGCAACGTTAGTTCTAACAAAAGTTGATAATCCCTATAGGTACGGTGTTGCTGTAACTGACGACGATGGTAAGATAATTGACTTCATAGAAAAGCCTACAAAGAACCAGATTAAATCGAGCTTAGTAAATGCAGGTATTTACATTTTTGAGCCTGAAGTACTTAAGTACTTCCCGGACAAAACACCTTCTAAGCTAGCTAAGGACGTCATACCTAAATTAGTTAAGGACGGTGTCGTTTATGGGTATGTACATAGCGGGCTTTGGTCCGATATTGGCGTTCCAGCAGATTACTTAAGAGCTAACTTCGAAGCCTTAATGCACTACTATCCTGAGGGATACGTAAGCAGGTCAGCAGACGTTAACGGCGCTGAAGTCGTGGATCCCGTGTACATAGGTGAAGAAGTCACTATTGACTCAGATTCAGTAATCGGCCCCTTTACAATAATTAATCACGGCTGCAAAGTAGGTAAATATACGAGAATAGCTAATTCTATATTATTAGGAAACGTCATCATCGAAGGCTCATCACTAATCATGAAAAGTATTATAGGAGAAAGATGTTATATAGGCAGATGGGTCAGAATAAGTGAGAACAGCGTCATAGGCGATGAAGTTGTTGTCAGAGACTGCATTTATATAGCTAAAAACGTGGTTATACTTCCTTACAAGGAATTAGTAGCTAGTGTAATGAAAGAAGGTGATGTGGTTCTGTAATATTCTCATAATAGATATTTTCTATAATTCTTATTTATGAGATTGTAGTTGGTCATGAAATTCTTACTTGCCCATTAGGTCATAAACTTATATTTCTGTCCGCAAATAAATCCTAGCATAAAAGTTAGTTCGGGGTGTAGAGCATGATTAGGGTTGTTCTTCTAGGTGCAGGTTATGTAGCTACGCACCTTGCGGTTGGGTTAGAGAGGATAAAGAAGGGACTGGTAGAGCCCTATGGAATTCCATTAGCTAAGTATAACCTACCCTACAAGATCGAGGACATAGAAATAGTGGGAGTTTATGACGTCGATAATGCCAAAGTCGGTAAAACAATGTATGAAGTAGCTAAAGATGTATTTGGGAAGGACTATCCAATTCCTGAGGAATTAAAGAGCTTAGTAGTAAGGAGAGGAATTCACTTAAATTCTACCTATGGTCTACCAATTAGTGCGAGAGGTATTGAGGAAGG
>CAYZJX010000019.1:13037-15689 GCA_964479035.1 uncultured Desulfurococcaceae archaeon | reverse complement strand
AGTATGGATGGTTCCTCAGTAGATATAGTTGAAATCAATGTGAGCGATCTAAGATTAAGTCCGGATCCGCGAACATTTGCAGTAATTCCCTGGGACAAAAGAAGGGGTAGGGTATTCTGCTCAATAGATGTAGGCAGCATGCCTTTTTGGGGTGATAGTAGGGCGGTAGCTAGGAAAGTAAGCGAGTATGTCTCTGCACAGAATCTTCGAGAAGTAATGGGTGTTGAAATAGAGTTCTTTATTCATAAAGTAACATATAATGTATCACCAAATGAACTTTATGTGAAAGTAGAGCTAAATGAAAAATACCCAAGTGGACTTCTGAGAGCTAAAGGAGGATATGAGATACCTGCATATAATGACTTAGTAAGTAAGGTTAGGTATGAAATCATCGAGTACTTAAGGGAAATGGAGAGAACACCACCTACAAATCACCATGAAGTAGCACCTAATCAGGTAGAAGTAACTACTCCTCCTAGCAGGGCGATAGAAGTGGGGGATGCCATTATGACTGTAAAGTATGTTGCGAGGTATACAGCTTCAAAACATGGTCTAGTGGCTAATTTCATGCCAAAACCTGTCTACGGTGATAACGGATCCGGCATGCATACACATGTAAGCTTATGGAACAATGGCAACAACATGTTTTATGATGCTAGCGACGAGTACGGAATAAGTCAAATGTGCAGGTACTTCATAGGCGGGCTTATAGAGCATGGTAGATCATTATCAGCGATAGTATCATCTACAACAAACTCTTATAAGAGACTTGTGGCAGGCTATGAAGCCCCTGTTTATCTTACTTGGGGAGTAGCAAATAGGTCTGTAGCAATAAGAATACCAAAAACAAGCACTCAAAAAAGAGTGAGGATTGAGTTCAGACCTCCTGATCCAGCAGCCAATCCGTACTTAGCATTGGCGGCAATACTAATGGCTGGTTTAGACGGCATTAAAAAGAAAATAGATCCTGGTGAGCCAACAAGCGAGAATGTCTACACTATGTCTGAGTGGAAAATAAGGGAGTCCGGCATTAAGGTACTACCCAGATCACTGGATGAAGCATTAGATGAGCTGGAGTCAGATAATGAGTATCTCAAGCCTGTTTTCCCGAAGGAGCTACTTGAGCGATATATTGAGGTTAAGAGAAATGAGGTAAAAATGGTAAATATGTATCCTACACCTACAGAATTTATGATCTATATGACGTACTAACCTAGCTAACTAGCATATTTTTGAGCCTGGCTTAGCGGGCTCAGCTACTGTTACTAGTACAGGTCTACCACCTTCTTCAGAGCATGTAGCTAAGATCATGCCCTGAGATTCAAGACCCATGAATTTCTTAGGCTTTAAGTTAGCTACAACAACTACATATTTATCTCTCAATTCTTCAGGACTGTACCACCTAGCTAATCCAGCAATTATTTGACGTTCTTCACTACCCAAGTCAACAATAAGTTTGATTAAATTCTTGGAGTACGGTACTTTTTCTGCGTGTTTTACGTAGCCTACTCGGAGGTCTACTTTACTAAATTCACTTATATCTATTAAGTTACTCATTAGGTACCACCAATGTAGATTCTAGTTGGAAATTATTAAAGAAATGTTGTTTTGCAATTCAATGATTTAATCCTTAAGTCTCTCTTTGTCCACGGGCTTAAACTTTATTATGTAGTGTGTAGCACCTTCAATCATCTGAGGTGACTTCCGTATAGTTGCCTCTACAGGCATACCTATGTAGACTTCACTTGCTTCAACATCTGTTAATTGAGTAAGTATCCTAGCTTTACCTAATTCAACAAGAGCCAGGATTAAGGGGACCTTAGACTCGAATCCCTCAACCGGTATGTTCAATATAGTGTAGGAGAGCACTCTGCCTTCTCGTGGCAGGTGTATTTTTCTAACTTCCCTAGAACCGCAGTGAGGGCAAGCTGCTTTAGGCGGATAGCATACGTGTCCGCATTTAGTACACTCAGTACCAACTAACTTAATTAGTTTCTCCTGCAGCCTCCAAACTCTCTGGATTGTTAACACTCACCTTCACCTCTTTAATATAACGGTTGTTGCATTTGCACCTACACCACCGAGATTCTGAGTTAATCCCACCTCACCACCTGCCTTAATACCCGGAAAATCACCTCTTAATTGCATGGCAACCTCAACTATTTGGTAAATACCAGTTGCACCCACGGGGTGCCCCCTCGCCTTGAGACCTCCTGAAGGATTAACAACAGGCTTATCGCCAACCCTAAATCTGCCCTCATAAACGAGTTTTGCACCTTTACCTCTCGGCGCAAAGCCGAGCTCCTCAAGACTAATAGCTGCAGTAACTCCGTACGCATCATGGATTTCAGCTACATCTATATCCTCAGTAGTTACACCTGCCATCTGGAACGCTTTTTCAGCTGATAATTTAGATGCTAATAATCTGTCTAGTTCATACCTGGATGTTAAATCTGTACTATCAAGGGCATTTCCTACACCAGCGACATGTATGGGTGTGTCAGATAGTTTCCTAGCTAGTTCTTCTGAGGCAAGTAGTACTGCTGCTGCGCCATCACTTAATGGGCTTGCATCATAGAGTCTGACCGGGTCGGCTATTACAGGTGACTTGAGGACGTCCTCAATAGTTATTTTCTTCTTTAACTGCGCATA
>CAYZJX010000019.1:0-12937 GCA_964479035.1 uncultured Desulfurococcaceae archaeon | reverse complement strand
ATAGTCAGCAATTAGTGAAGCAAGGTTTTCCTGCTCAGCTAAGCTACTTAACATATTTCCAACAATTATGGCCTCGGGTCTTTCATTTCCTGCCTCATCTAATGCTTTAAATATTGCTTCGGCAGCTAGCTCTCTAATAGATCTGTCGTAGAACTTACCTACTTTAGTCATGCCAACACCAACAATGTATACCTTGTTCATAGATGCACCCTCCTACGTTTTTTCAATCACTGAAGACAGAAACTTACCGCTCTCTTCCAATATAACGAATAGTATTTTATCGCCAGTATTTGAAGACTTTATCGACTCAAGAAGAGTCATTATAGCAAGTAATTTACCTGCAACTCCTGTAGCCGAAAGCTTACTTAAAATAGATAAAGTCTTAGGCGGCAAACCCATTCTTGATGCTGCTTTGAGCAGATAAGACAGCTTAGGTGCCCAACCAGCCAGATATGATATTTCTGATGGATTCAAGGATAAATCCTTTAGCACGCTAGATAAGAGCTTAGGTGCCTTTCGCAGCAGTAGTATTTCATGTATTAAGTCGATAAATGTATTTAATTTTGCACTGGAGGGCTTTGTAAATGTCAGGCTTTCACTCAGCGTCTTAAGAAATACTACTCTGGCTTGAGTACTAATATCGTTAAAGACTATGGTAGCGCATCCAGCTGGTGGTGTAGAATTCACTACAATTAATATACTTGTTTCGCTTTTAGGTACCTTACTAATGAACATGAGGGCTTCTATTAAGTCTTGAGAGATGTGAGCACTTACATCACTTATACCCAATAGTGATAAAAGAACACCCAATTTAACGTGGTCCATATCGTTTGAAACAACTACAAAATTGCCTATACTATTTTCTATATTACTAAGAAGCCGTAATGAAGCCTCATAGGCCATGGTGATTGAGTCTTCATCATCATTAGGTACAGGTACTTTCAGACCATTCACGCTGGCTATTTTCCTAGGGATGTACATGCTCCATTTTGATATTCTTAGCATCATCTAACCATTAACCACTACTTGAGGCTGCTTTTATTGTTTTAACTTATCTTGTGGAAACAGGATACCACAAGTTAAGCTAGGCTTCGTTAAGAATTATAACTCTGGCATTCATCATAGGTAGCACTAGCTTCATGTTTCTAATTAGAAAGCTGGTGCATCTAGTTGATATGCTTTAAAGTAGTTAAGTACCCAAAGATTAATATCTGATCTGCTAGTGTGGTTTAGATGCAAATGAAGGAAGTAAGATGGTCCGGAAGTGTTAGGAAGTACTTGGCAATAGGCATACTACTAGGTACTGCAGCATACATAGCAATATTTGCTTACGTGTATAAGGGCGACTTCGTCAAGTTCTTAGAAATAGTAGCTCATGGTAATCCCGCTGGTGCATTATCAGCTTTTCTACTAAGAATACTTGTGCCCGTGGTCCACGCCACCATATGGTTTTTTGTGATATATTCACTAAGGAAAGTCAACTATATTAAAGTACTGTCAATTACAGGTATTGCTCTTTTCTTTGAGGTTATTGTTCCTATTGGTGGTGTTACTGAAGCAGTTAAAATATTGCTAGCCATTAAATTAAGGCTCCTGTCCAGAGAAGAGGCAATAGCATCACTACTTACACATCGTGTACTGACTTCTCTTGGAATTATAATTGTGTCTGTAGCTTCACTAATAGCTATCAATGCTTCACTAGTCGCTTATGCAGGCTTGCTTATTCCAGCTGCGATACTACTTGCTATGAATATAGCACTATGCTTAGTTCCAGCATCTAAAAGAATAGAAGGATTACTTTCGAGGTATGGAAGTAGATTTGGGTATGATTTTGAGGGGCTTTCTTACGCATATATTGAGAAATTAATTAGAATTAGAAGAGCTGTACCCTTTATACTTATAGCATTCATGTTTACTATACTTGAAAGATTACTCAATGGTTTTTATGGATTATTTGCTGCATTGCTAATAGGTACTCATATTAGTTTGCCTGTGTCACTACTTACTTTCGATACCATTTATGCAATCCTCTGGCTATTCCCGATCGTAACTCCGGGGCAACTGGGTATATATGAATTCATTCAAACAGGCATTCTATCGCATTTAGGTGTGAGTCTCGATCAGGCCGCAGCAATGAGCATTATCTCTAGAGTAATATATGTATTCGGTGGGTACGTGGTATTCGCGGTATTCATTGCGCTCTTAGGCTTAAGCGTTAGGTCACTGATTGCTGAGTTATCAGGAACTGAGGTTGCTGGTACTGCAAAAGAGGAAGAATTGAGGTAAGCGTACTTAGTCCTTATAATTGTTAATCTGATTTAGCTTAAACACACGCATAAATACCTTGGTAGCAATAAAATACCTAAGGTGAGGGCTTTATGATGACTGAATCAATTGATAAGGACAAAGTTTTGAGAGATAAGATAATTGAGGCTTTAAAGAATGTGTATGACCCTGAAATACCTATTAACATATGGGATCTGGGTCTAATTTATGGCATTAATATATCTAATGGTATGGTACACATTAAAATGACACTCACATCTCCTATGTGCCCGATAGCTTACGTAATTGTTCAGCAGGTTACTGATGCGGTTTCGAAAATAGAGGGGGTTAAGGATGTTAAGGTAGACTTAGTATTTGATCCTCCATGGGATCCCATGAAAATGACTGATGAAGGCAGGAAGTTATTCAAGAAAATATATGGGTATGACATTGTAGAAGAGTATCGTAAGCAGTTGAGGTGATATAGCTATTGCCTATTGAAGAGCATAGAGCTAGAGCATCTAAGATTAAAGTTAGGTTTTGCTTGATAGTAACTAGTGATAGTGTTATAGAGGGTAAGAGGAAGGACGAGGTCACACCTCTGGTTAAGGAGCTAATTTTAAGTGGTGGTCACGAACTAATAGGTACTGCTGTAGTACCTAATGATGAGTCTAAGATACGTGAGGCCTTAAACTCCTTTACAAGCATGTGCGATGTAGTAGTAATATCGGGGGGGACAGGCCTAGGTAGTAGGGATATAAGTGTGGACACCGTAAAAAAATTATGCACTAAGGATATACCGGGTTACGGTGAATTGTTCAGGTACTTAACATTTAAGAAGTATGGGACTGCAGCATTAGCTACTAGGGCTACGGCGTGTATTTATGGACAGACACTAATATTTGTTACGCCGGGGTCTGTAAATGCTGTTAAAATGGCCTTAAATGAATTAATTCTACCTGAAATAAATCACTTAGTTTATGAAGTCAAGAAGTAACAGCTTACTAACAACATATTAACTTTAACTCAAATTTAATTTACTTAATTTAAATTCAGTTTAGTAATGTGCTTTCAGGTACTAGGCAGGGTTGGTAGGTATGGGTAAGTATGAGATATTATTAGTTAATGATGATGGGTTTATGAGTAAGGGGTTACCACTTACATTTAGGGCTCTTCAAGAGGTTGGAGAAGTTACTGCTATAGTACCTGAAGTACCGAAATCAGGTGGTGGGCACTCAGTAACGCTTCATAAACCTATTTTTGTCAGAGAACTTCAAATATATGGCATTACTACTTACGTTATTAATGGAACACCTGTCGATGCTGTACATGTAGCTAAGAGTATCTTAGGTCTCGATCCTGATCTAGTTGTTTCAGGGGTTAACGTAGGTGAAAATACATCCATGCAGAATATACTGTACTCAGGAACTGTCGAAGCAGCCATCGAGGCAGGGCTATTTGGGTATCCGTCACTAGCGTTCTCGGCTGACGTAGGTAGCGACACGGCCTTTGAGGATCCTAAGTATGCTGCACTAGTTAGAAAAGTGGTTATTGCCGCCTCAGCATATGTGTTGAAGCATGGGTGGTTTAAGGGGGTTGATTGCATCTCAATTAATATACCATCCACGCATAGGACTAAAGGCGCTGTCATGGCGAAGGCACAGAGACTAAGATTCATTCAAAATTATGAGAGAAGAATTGATCCACGAGGTAGAGAGTACTACTGGCTTGTGGGCAAAAGAATTACTGAGTCAGAAACAGACTCGTATTATCTTAGCCAAGGATATGTAGTCATTACTCCTCTGCGCTCAGATCTAACACATCCTAGCTTAAGTGGTTGTATAGAGCTACCTGAGGAAATATATGACTTCATAGAGTATCTTAATAAAATACTCACTAACTATAGAATATAATTGGACAAACTATTTTAGAGGTAGAGTGTCGAATGGTTCGCGAAAGGCTAAAAGGTTTCTTAAAAGTTGAGAATATCGATGCAGCACTTAATAAGTTACTAAACCGCGTTAGAGTGAAGGTGGATGAGCAGCAAGTACCTATATGTGATGCTGCAGGTAGAATAGCAGCTGAGGATGTGATGGCACCTCATGATTACCCGCCCTTTGATAGAGCTGCCGTAGATGGTTATGCTGTGAGGTCTTCAGATACTTTTGGTGCTTCACCCAGTAACCCAGCACTTCTTAAATGCGTAGGAACTATTGATGTATCAGTAATTAAGAGCCGCATCTCTGCATTAGGTAGATCGCCTGGTTTAAGGGAGGGTGAGGCTTACCTGATCTTCACTGGTGCTCCAATACCTAAAGGTGCTGATGCTGTAGTTCCCTTGGAGAATACAATAGTTCGAGGAAATGACATTTTAGTACTTGCACAGGTACCTCCCTTAGCTAATGTTTCAAGAAGAGGCGAGGACTTCAGGAGCGGTGATGTGATTCTACGTAAAGGAACTTTGATCATGCCGTGGCACGTAGCAGCCTTAGCCCAAGCAAACATAAGCCACATTAAAGTCTATAGGCCTGTGCGTATAGCTGTAGTAAATACAGGTGATGAACTCGTTGAAGTAGGTAGTAACGAACCCGGCATTGTGAATTCTGCTGGCCCACTCATAATGTCTTACGCGAAACTCATCGGATGTGAGGTAGTGGGTCTGGGTATTGTCAGAGATAATATTAGGGAAATTAAGGAGGTTATTGAAAGAGGGTTGAATGTAGCTGATGTAATAGTCATTACGGGTGGTTCTTCAGTAGGTAGTAGGGATGTTGTTCCTGAAGCATTATCTTCAATTAAAGGAGCTGAGCTCATATTTCATGGAGTGAACCTAAGGCCTGGTAGGACTGCAGGTGCTTACGTTATCAACGGTAAGCCCGTATTAATGTTCTCAGGTCTTCCTGTCGCATGCTTCGTAGGTCTTGAGGTAATTCTTAAGCCGCTAATCTATTACTTATTAGGTGCTCATCCTCCTCCTAAGGTGAGAACAAGAGCTGTCCTAACTAGAAGAGTTGTTAATGTTATTGGGTATAGGTCATTTTACCGTGTCAGAGTTTTTCGCGGTAATGACGGGAGACTATATGCTGAGCCCTTGAGGCTCACGGGCTCCGGTATTATTTCATCGCTGATTAAAGGCAATGCAATACTAATTATACCTGAAGATATTGAGGGCTTTGATGAGGGTGCTGAAGTCGAGATTGAATTAATAGGCACTATTGATTAGTGTGTAAGAGGATATATTTTCGATTTAACTGTATACCAGAGGACTTTAGCTTATTAGCGCATCTACTGCAGTACCTCCAGGTTTTTCTATCTGTATCGAATATGCTGTTACTAAAGAACATCACGCAGAATGGATTGCTACAGTGACCTAAGCCGAATACGTGTCCTAGTTCATGCATTACCTCCTTCCTTAAACGCTCTATAAACACCTGCCTTAAGACTGCCCCACTTTTAACCCACAACTTCAGTCTGTAAGTAAATACTAGTGCTATCTTAAGTAAAGGACTAGCTATACCAAATACGAAGTTAAGGCCCCCTGCATAGCCGTCACCTTCAATAATCGCAAGAACGAGATCACCCTTACCCCACTTGCTGTAAACCCAGTTAAGCACTTCTTCAGCTCTATACTGATTTCTGAGAACGTCTATGAATTCACTAGGTACTGAGCCGGTGTTAGTTATCCTTACATCAGCACTAAAGGCATCTGATACTAATCTAGCAACTTCCTTCAGTATCCAATCACTTACGTTATTGAACCCAATAACGTGTATGCTTGTAAACACTAATATTCCCAATTAAATTATAGCTGGTGAGACTAATTACTTTAAAATTATAATGTGCTGAGGCAGCATAAACCTGCGTTAAGTTAAATTATAAGGTGGTTCTATAATATCGTAGCGGTGGTAGCATGTGGGATTGCAGACTAGAGATGTTCTTTAATCCTTCGTCAGTAGCTGTTGTCGGTGCTTCAGAAAAACCTGGTACTGTTGGCAGAGCAATAATGCAAAACTTACTTACACGCTTTAAGGGATCTATTTACCCGGTCAACATAAAATATGAGAAGGTATTTGGCATTAGATGCTACAAATCTGTCCTTGAGATTGAGGGGAATGTAGACTTAGCTGTAATTGCGGTGCCAGCAAAATTCACACCGAATATTATCAGAGACTGCGGAGAGAAGGGCGTGTCGGCAGCTATAGTAATTAGTGCTGGCTTTAAAGAAACGGGAGAGGAAGGTGTCAGGCTCGAGGAGGAGCTAGTAGCTGTTGCTCGCAAGCACGGCGTAAGAGTTTTAGGTCCGAACTGTCTGGGAGTGTATGATGCCCATACAGGGCTAGACACTATATTCAATCCCAATGACAGGCAGGCAAAGCCCGGACCGGGTAACGTCGCTTTTATATCTCAGTCCGGTGCTTTAGGTGCAGCAATTCTTGACTGGCTCAGTGAGGCTGGGGTAGGTATGAGTAAGTTCGTTAGCTATGGTAATGCAGCAGATGTTAAGGAGTGGGAGCTAATAGAATACTTAGCGGATGACGATAAAACTAAGGTAATAATTGCGTATATTGAGGGTGTTGAGGAAGGCATTAGGTTCCTTCGCTCAATAAGGAAGGCTGTAGCCAGGCACAAGCCCGTGGTGGTACTTAAGGCAGGTAAATCAAGTAAAGGTCTTAGGGCTGTTGCTTCTCATACAGGTTCATTAGCAGGCAGATACGAAGTTTACGAGTCTGCTCTTAAGCAGTACGGTGCGCTAGTTGTTAAGGAGCTGAATGAACTTATAGTTGCTGCTAAGGCACTCTCATGGTTACCTGTACCTAAGGGTGAGAAAATAGCCATAGTAACTAATGGTGGAGGTGCAGGAGTATTAGCTACTGATGCAACTGAGCTCTTAGGCCTAACACTAGCTGAATTAAGTCCAGAAACTAAGAATAAACTAAGAATTAAACTTCCATCAGCTGCCTCAGTAGAAAACCCGGTGGATGTCTTAGGTGACGCGCCACCCGAGCGTTATGAGGCCGCTATTGAGGAGGTATTGAGTGATGAGAATGTTGATGCAGTTTTAGTCATTGGAATAATGCAGTCACCAGCCTTCGACCCTGAGGGTGTTCTTCGAGTACTTAAGAACTGTATTAGCAAGTACAATAAGCCTATTGTAGTTGCTGCACCAGGCGGTGAGTACACTGCCGATAAATTAAGGAGGATAGAGCAAGAAGTAAGAATACCTACATTTAAAACACCTGAGGAGGCTGTCAATGCTTTGTGGTACGTAGTACGTTGGAGCAGGGTGCTGAGGAGGCTAGGAGCTAGTGCTAATAAAAGCTGACTTTCACATACATTCTCTGGTCAGCGACGGCTCGATGCACCCCAGAGAAATAGTAAGAATTGCGAAAAAGAAGAATTTAAAAGCTATTGCCATTACTGATCACGATAGCTTTGAAGGAAGCATCCTAGCTAATAGGAACGACTGCGGCAGTATCATAGTACTTTATGGTGCTGAAGTACGCACGGAGTATGGCGATGTCTTAGTTCTCTGCACTCACCCAATAAGAATTTATAAAAAGTTAAGTGAGTTAGTAACTTACGCACGCTTAAATAACTGTCTCCTCATTCCAGCACATCCGTTCGATATAATTAGAGCTGGTGTAGGCAGGCTTGCTTACCTTAAAATTTGGGATGGCATTGAGTGCTGGAACGGATCTAGTGATCTATTAACTAACATGCTGGCGTGGGCTACATTACAAGGAACACGTAATGCAAGTATTGCTAACTCTGACGCACATGTCCCTGAAATGCTTGGCATACCATATAACATTGTTGAAGTTAAAGACTTAACACGTGATGACGTATTAGAAGCTTTAAGAAAAGGCCATGTGAAGCCTATACCTGGCTACACATTGAGCGGTCTGGCAAGTAAGTGGTCATGGACTATCAGGAGGCGCCTCATGCCTTAACTTTTTACGATTCTTGACATGACTTGATCTATAGGTCTAGCCATCAGTTTCGACTTACCTAGCTTAATTAGGGCTTCATCAACTCTTTTCGGTGTTGCAATAATTACGTATTTCTGCCTCAATTTATCTATTTCTGAAGCTAAGAGTTCTTGCTTTGCCCACTGTCCGTAGATTAGGCCCTTACCGAGGAGCTTAAATAGTTCTCTCCTTAAGTTAGGGGTTATTCTACCCGGTGTTTCAGTAACGAATGGTGTTCCAGGCAGAGGTAGAAAAACATGTGCATGTACTCGTGCACCCATTAGGATAACCTTAGTCATATGAGTTATTGTTTCTCTGATATCTTCATCACTCTCTCTTGGCAAGCCAAAAATATAGTCGACGTCAACACCAAATCCGTAGTGCCTCAGTAGCGCAACAGCATTAAGCACATCTTCTGCTGTATGTGATCTTCCAATAAGCCTTAGTATTCTATTTGATCCTGACTGGGCACCTATTATTATCTTCTTGTTATCTACTCTACCTTTAATCGTCTTAACTACTTCCTCATCAATAAAGTCTGGTCTGACTTCACTAGGAAAAGTACCTAGGTATATTCTTCCTCCAAATCTTCTAACTTCTTGGAGTTTACTCACAAGTTCTGTGAGCGCATTAAAATTTATGCTGGTTCCCGTGCTTCCATAGCCAAAACTATTGGGAGATATAAAGCGTATGTCCCTTAATCCTCTCTTAATTAGTTCTAGCGCATAGTAAATTATATTATCAACCTCTCTGTGTCTAAACCTCACGCCGAACATGTAGCTTACTTGGCAGTATTTACACGCGTAAGGGCACCCCCTGCTTATTTCTATAGGGCCTAAGAGGCCATACTTAAGAGAAAATGGAGGATACTCACTTAGATTAATAGGGTCTGGCCTGCCACTCAAGATTACTTTTTCGCCATCCCAGAACGCAATACCACGGATGCTTAGCGGATCACTCCCATCAGTCACAGCTTTCATGAATTCAGAAAATGATTTCTCAGACTCACTTAAGAAGGCTATATCAAATCCAAGAGATATTAGTGAGCCATAAGGATCACCAGTAGCATGTGGTCCTCCAATAATAGTTAGGGCCCCTACTCTCCTAGCACTCTCTACTACATCCTTAATAGTATCAAGTGAGTGCGGCAGCTGAGTTGACATCAAGGATACTGCTACTATTACTAATTCGTACTTACTCCTTAAGTTGCTGTTAATTATATCACGAATCTCGCTTAAGTCACTAATAATAATCTTAATTTTCTCATCGAGCTTCTCCTTCTCCAGCGCGCCAAGCAGTGCAGCAATACTGTACTTATTCCATTTTGTGTACCCAAATATTAGGAGAGTTTTCTTCGTACTGATCACCATGGTAGAGTTGTCACCAAAGCCCGCCGTTCACATCATTGCTTGGCTCAGCTACGACCGCACCGTTCATCCACTCAATAATTAGTTAAATCTAAAATAAAATCTATTAATTATGACGTACTTGATCCAGTAGCTGGCTCACTAAGTATATTGTGTTTTTCCATGAAAGGTTATAGATTTAAGAGCCCAAGCTCTAAAGGAGGTGGGCAGTAGCTAAATGTGTTTAGGTATTCCAATGAAAATTGTGCGTATATGGACTGAGGGTGAGTTGAAATTAGCTGAAGCTGAAGCAGGCGGCATCAAAACCGAAGTAGACATAAGCTTACTTGAGAATGTTAAAGTGGGTGATTATGTGATTGTTCACGCAGGTATTGCTATTAGTAAACTTGATGATTCTGAAGCTAAGGAGCTTATTAAGTTGTTTAATGAAATAGCTAGTGAGTTGAGCTAGGGGGATTAGGTTTTTAAATAATGATTTACCTGACATACCTTAAGACTGCTTACTGTGAGGTTGTACAATGTTCCCATTACTTGAGCCGATCGAGAATTTCAGTTTGCCTGATGAGGTAGTTAAGGTCTTAAGGAATAGAGGCATAAGGTACTTTACTCCTCCGCAGGCTGAGGCTCTGAGGCGGGGGGTCCTTAAATTTAAAAATATATTAGTAACCGCTCCTACAGCAAGCGGCAAAACACTAATTGCTGAGCTGGCACTAGTCAATGCCTTTTTGAAAGAAATGAAAGCCATATACGCTACGCCACTTAAGACTTTAGCTAGTGAAAAATATGAGGAATTCAGTTTATGGCGTGACATAGGTATAAAAGTCGGTATATCAACAGGTGACTTTGATGAGCCGGGCAAATGGTTAGGTAGGTATGATGTAGTGGTCGCCACATATGAAAGACTTGACTCCATCTTTAGACTTAAACCATCTTGGCTTAAGGAGGTTGGTGTTGTAATTATAGATGAATTCCATACCATAGGCGACCCGGATCGAGGACCGATAGTTGAACTCTTGGCTGTTAGGGCTTTGAGAGAAGAAAAGCAATTAATAGGGCTGAGTGCAACGGTCGGTAACCCGGGTGAATTAGCTGAGTGGCTTAATGCTGAGTTAGTAATTAGTGACTGGAGACCTGTTAGGTTAATTGAAGGATACTATAATAGAAGGAAGAAGAAGATATTATTCGAGGATGGTAGGGAAGAGGCTGTTTCAGGCAACCTTCTTGACTATGTAGCTACTAGAGCACTAAGGGAAAATTACCAGGTACTTGTTTTCAGGCAGTCACGGAGCAGAGCTGAGGAGACTGCTAAGAAGCTATCAAAGTTAATGCCAGAGTCACTGGGGTATTATGATTTAATAGAAAAGCTTAAGGAACGCGGTGCTCCTAACTCTGAAATTATCGCACTTGCACCATTATTTAGGAGAGGTATCTCATATCATCATGCAGGCCTTTCTTATGCTAGCCGCAGGACTATAGAGGAGGGATTCAGGGCAGGCTTCTTGAGGCTTGTCGTCGCAACTCCAACTCTGGCTGCTGGAATCAACATGCCTGCCAGAAGGGTAATCATATATACTAGGAGATATGAGTCAGGGTACATGAGACCTATATCGATTGCTGAGTATAAGCAAATGGCTGGTAGAGCTGGAAGGCCGCAGTACGACCCGTATGGTGAGGCCATAGTAGCTGATGTTAGAAGTGATGAGGAGGGGTGGAGGTACGTTAAGGGGGTTCCAGAGGAAGTTAGATCTGCCTTAATAAATGCTCGAGCAATGAGAATACACACCCTATCGTTAATAGCGTCGGGCTATGTGGGGAACATGAGAGAGCTAATGGAAGTGATGGAGTCGACCTTAGCATTTAAGCAGCTAGTCTCAGCATTTAGTGATGAGGCTATTGAGTACACTGTCGATCAGCTAGTGAATATGGAGATGCTGATAATCGAGAGAGGACGCATTAAAGCCACTCCGCTAGGGAGTTATGTAAGTAAACTTTACATAGATCCTCTCACAGCACTGATAATAATTGATGACCTAAAGAAACAAAGTGATGTACCTAACATATACTACTTAACGTTGGTTGCGATGACACCTGATTTTGAGAGAGTTAGAATTACTAGATACAAAGCACTAGCAGACGAAATGGGAGCGGCGCTGGATAATGGTGAAATACCTGAACCTAGGTTTGGCTTAGACTACTACGACCTTCTTAGGGCGTATAAGGCTGGGAGAATTCTACATGCATGGATTGAGGAGGTTGATGAGGATCAAATAATCGAGCGTTTTGGGATAGGAGCAGGCGATCTACATAACATTGTTGAGACAGCTTCATGGCTAGTGTATGCAGCATCGAGAATTTGCTATGTCTATGGGCTAACTGGACATTCTCGAAAACTCAGTAAGCTTGCGTCTAGAGTAAAGTACGGTATTAAGGAGGACGCGCTGAACCTAGTTAAAGTAAAAGGAATTGGCAGGGTTAGGGCACGTATCTTGATTATGAATAATATTAAGTCGCTAGAAGACTTAGCTGCAGCAGACCCATTAAGAATAGCTAAGCTACCTACATTCGGTGAGAACCTAGCTAAAGAAGTAGTTAAGGAAGCGCGTGAACTAATTAGAAAATCTTAGTTTAAGGGTTAAAGTTATCACTTAAGCTTAGTCACTAATTCACTCAGGTTCAGCTCACCTATGACTAAAGGCCAGAATAATTTGTGCTTAACTAAGTACCTTGGATGCATCTCACCTACTATGCCTACCTCATTACCATTGACTACGACTGAAGCAATTCTTCCACTAATGAATATTCTGTGCTCACCACGCCTTAGTTCGTAGCTTATTCCTAAAGTAGTTAGAAGGGACTTGATCACGACTAATCCATCAGTCAATGTTACGTTTTCACCATATATCGCAAATCCTAAGTGACGCTGACTTACATAGTCTCCCTCATTAGTGATCTTAACTACATCACCTACTTCGAAGATCTTGAGTTGCTGTTGCAGGTCAACATTCTCAATCACTGATAACAGCAGTGACGGTATAAGTGAGTTTCTTACTGCTGAGTAAGATTTCATTTTCGGATTAGCTAGCTCAACATAGATTTCAGTGCTAACGTCCCTGAGCAGCTCTGAATCTATTAGCATGAAGTTAACTACCTCTTCAAATCCTAGGCCCATCATCAAGTCCCTTATGATTGAAGAGAGGTACTCAATTGAGTGTACTCCACCATAATGTGTAGGTGGAAGTACATCGGTGGGCAGTCTCTCATATCCATACATAATGGCAATGTCCTCAATAATATCGACCTCACCAATTACATCCACTCTATAAGGTGGAACCCAGA
>CAYZJX010000018.1:13320-16092 GCA_964479035.1 uncultured Desulfurococcaceae archaeon | reverse complement strand
TGCATATACTGCACTCATGATTTTAGCTCTAATATCTGCTGCTTCAGCAGCTGCAGCACTATTAGCTAGCAACCCGTACTCCACCCAGATTTCAGGTCCTCCCGGACTTAAGCTCACGTATGTAGTTGAGCCTGTGAGCAACTACAGCTTACCCCTCACGCCATACATACCTAGGGCTATCCAAGAGCTGATAGGGAGAGACCTTCTGCGTGAGCTCAGCCCGAACTTCTATGTAGTACTCACATTCAATTACAGTAACTACGTGAAGAACTCCCACAACATCACCTACGTTATTAGTAGGTCCTGCTGCATCATCTCCTCAAGTATGCAGGTAGAGGTTACTCAAAAGTACTGCGGCAGTGTTGACGTAGCTAAAGTAGCCCTCGTCTTCAGTGACGGCATCGCGATCTGCCCGAAGCAATACCTCGCTCTGCTGCAGACCGATAGTAGGTGGGTGAGGAAGGGTGACTTATTTATCACTAAGTTCAGGTCCCTCAAAGTGAGTAGGGTCTTAGTAGTGAATAAGCGTACAGGTGAGGCTCAGCTACCTGCTGGGTTCGGGTGCTGTGACTGGGTATTCAAGCTGAGTAAGAGAGATGTTCAGGCAGGTTTCTCTTTCCTACTATACTCTGTAAATGACTTAGTCGATGTAAGTAATGTGGAGAAAGATCTGTCAGGCATAGCCAGCGTTATTTACGTAAACTTAAGTAGCCCTGAACCCGCGAAGCTTGTCCCATTCATGAATAAAGCCTACTATGTAGGTGAGGAAGATGTCAGATATATACTGCAGCGGAAGAAGATTATTGAGGACCTCCCACCATTCATAATTAAGTACAGGTACCTGAAGGAGAATAAGACCTTATTCATATATGAGGACCTAATCCCTAAGTACCTTAGCGGGTTAGTTAGGTCGTGGAGCTACATAGCATGCGTGTCCGAGCAATGCCATAAGTACTCAGAAGGCACTCACTCATTCAATTACTGCTACGTACTGAGAGGACTGAATTACCGAGGGTCGAAGTACATCCTCCTCATCAACTACGGCGTCGGGAGAGTTAAGTACGGCAGCGACGGCGTACTCAGAGAACTACTGGCTTGGAATCCCCATGTCAGAGGAAACCTGTACTCACTACTTCCAGCAGTTATTGTCAGGTCCTTCGGTATTGCTCATTTATCAACTACCGCATCATACTCCATAAACATAAGTTTGGTGAGTTACGTCAGCTCTTCTTCCTGAACAGTATTGGTGCTTCAGTAACTACGAACTTCTCGGTTGACCCGAACTTAAGGTCGCTGAAGCCCACTATGTTGAAGCTGAATGCCTTAGCTATGCGTTCGGCTGTCTTAGGCATGAATGGCCACAGCATTGAGGTCCCGAACCTCAGTGCTTCAATGGAGTTGTAGAGTTCGTAGGTAGGTTTCTCCTTCCTCCATGGCTCGGTCCTGTTCATGTAGGCGTTGAGGAATCTGAATAGGTCGAATATCTTGACTGTAGCTGCGCTAAACCTGAAGTTCTTCATTTCTGCTCGCGCATCGTTAAGTGACTTCTCAGCAGCCTCCTTAACTTCTGTGTCGACTTCACTCCTAGGTACCTCACCTTCTAGCTTCTTTATTGCAAGCACTCCAAGTCTCCTAACCAAGTTTCCTAGAGTATCAGCTAACTCACTATTATATACCTCCTTCATGTTATCTAAGCTGAACTCAGCATCCTTATCTAGGGCAGCTATCCTCATTAAGTAGTACCTAATTACGTCAGCATTGAACTCCTTGAGCAGGTCATCTATAGTTACTACATTACCCGTGCTCTTACCCATTTTCCTGCCTTTAGTGAGGATGAAGCCGTGGACAATCACCTTCTTTGGAGGGTCAACATCAATCATCTTTAATAGTGAGAACCATATTGCTGTGTGGAACCACAGTATGTCCTTTCCTACGATGTGGTGTGTGTTCTCCCAGAACTTCCTGAAGTACTCTCTATTCTCATAGTACTTAATACCTGTTAAGTAGTTGAGTAGTGCGTCAATCCAAACATATATTGTGTGGTTCGGGTCCCACGGAGCCTCAACGCCCCATGAAACCCTGGACTTAGGCCTAGTTATCGATAAGTCCTTGAGGCCCTGGGACTCGAGCTTGCTTATTACTTCCCTAACGTATTCCTTCGGGATTACTACGTCATTCTCCTTGAGGACCTTCAGTACGTAGTCCGTGAACTTAGAGAACTTAAGGAAGTATGTCTCCTCCTCAAACCACTCAAGTTCCTTAAGGTGTATTGGACAGAGCTTTCTACCTCCCTCCTCAACATATTCACCCTCATCATAGAACCTCTCACAGCTAGCACAGTACCACCCACTGTAGCTACCCCTGTAAATTAGGCCCTTATCCCAGAGCTCCTTCATAACCCTCCTAACCAGCTCCTCATGACTTGCGTCAGTAGTTCTTATGAACCTACTGTACTCAATATTCAGCTTAACCCAAGCCTCCTTAAACTTCCCTGACATTATGTCAACGAACTCCTTAGGTCTGAGACCCTTCTCTTCGGCAGCCCTCTGGAGTTTTAGTCCATGCTCGTCAGTGCCTGTGAGGAAAAATACGTCAAGACCCTCTAACTTCATCCACCTAGCTATGATGTCAGCCATTATAGTTGTGTAAGCATGACCTATGTGGGGCTCGGCATTAGGGTAGTATATCGGTGTTGTAACATAGAATGACTTCATAATCCCTAACCGTTATGACCCTTACCTCATTCATGCTTATAAAGATTTTAGATCATTA
>CAYZJX010000018.1:0-13220 GCA_964479035.1 uncultured Desulfurococcaceae archaeon | reverse complement strand
TATGGCTTTAGAGTGAGAACTTTAGTTACTTTCTTATCGCTTGAGGCGCTAATAGCTAATTTCTACATAATAATTACTAGATCCTTAACACCTATTCTATTAGTTTCAGTTGGCTTCAGTATCCGTGACATCCTATTACTCAATATTGTGGCTTATGGAGCTGCACTAGTTATAGCATATTACCTCCATGAGCACACCGACATCTTAAAGAGTGGTGTTAAGCCCAAGCTCCTAGCGGTTCATAGCCTAGAGAGAGTCCTGTGGGGATTAATACCACTTACTGCTATATTTGCACCAGAGTTCATTTATATTAACTACGTAGCTGCCGTCGCACTGACAATACCTACTTCATCTCTCATGAGCACCGTAATCTTTACTAGATTAAGTAATAGTGAGTTAAGAAAGTTACTCAGCAGGAGGGGTGCTTTAGGTGCTGTATCAAATGTTATAGGGCAAGTAACTGCCGTAATAGCCCTCATGTCAACTACGGCAGTGAGTAAGTATATCTACCTGTACCTCATAGCCATGTCGGTTGGTTTAGCATCAACACTAGTTATAGCACTGACACCAATACCTGCTAGAGTGAGTGAGTACTCAGAAACCAAGCCTCAAGTTATTGAGGAAGCTAGTATTAAGGTAGTTAATGTATTCCTCTTCCTCTCATCACTCCTTGCTTCAGGAGCTATAATTGGTGCTGTGTGGGGTCCCTACATAATGAAGTACCTTAAGGCACCTGATTACCTAGCTGCCTCACTGGGGCTTGTTCAGACGATGTCAGTAATGGGTTCCTCAATATTCTGGGGTGGGAGACCATACAGCACCTACAAGTTAGCCATACTCGCGAACTCACTGGTTCCATTACTGATAGTCCTTGCACCTAGACCTGAGCTCCACTTAGTAGTTGCGGCTCTTTACGCGTTCTCCTATACGGGCTCGAACTTCCTAGCAAGTCTAATCTATGGTGAAGTATCTAAGAACTTTGACGTAGGTAAGACAGCTACAATGCTTGCAGCAGCTAACTCACTAGCACAGATCCTCGGGCTGGGTACAGCACTAATTATAAGCCAGAACACCTCACTAATGTTCATTGCTGCAGCTGCACTCTCAGTTACAGCTACGGCAATAGCCTTCACAGCAATACCGGAGACCGCGATACCTAGAGAAAACTATGTCAGGGTGTACTCGAGAGTGCTTTACAATGTCAGCTTATCAGGCTATAACTTCACGCTATTTACGCTCAGGAGCACTGCATTAATGGCTGTTAAAATGATTGGGCTTGCTGCAGTACTTCTCATACTCTATATTATTTATAGGATCCTCTACTACATAGTGGTCATAGTGTATGGTGGGTAGGGGGTGGCTGAAATTGAGTGTTAATGAAACAGCATTAAATGCCTCGAGGTCTGCCTTAGATATCGTCAGTGAGGCACTTAAGCGAACATTATCTGAGGTTGCGTACTTGATGCCTAAGATAGCTATTTCCATAGTCATAGTGCTGATATTCTTCGTTATTGCACTCGTAGTAACTAAGATAGTTAAGAGAATACTGAACCTCATTAAGATTGAGGACATCGTGAAGCCCTACGTAAGATACGCCATACCCATAAACACGATTGTGCTTATTTTAATTAACTTAGGAATAGCTCTCATAGCAACACACACCATAGTCCTTATAGTTTATCCAGAGGCAATGGACTTCGTCATGACTGTGTCAGGGTATCTTGGCAAGGTAGCCAGCGTAGCGTTCTTAATAGTTTTTGTGTTCTTAGTTATTGATGCCGTGATAGAGAGAATTAAAATAGAGAGAGGACTACGTGGGTTCATGATGCTCCTGACATTCCTGATAACTACCATATTAATAATAGATGTGACAGCACTGAGTTCAGAAGTAAAGGCGGCACTTACTTGGGGCCTCAGCTTAGGGATAGGGCTCTCTATAGGTGTATTTACCGTCTGGTACTTCTTCAGCGACCTACTCAAGAAGAAGTCTAAGGAAGGTAGTAAGTCTTAAACACGTTAGCTACATCTCAATACCTTCTTCTCTCATGAAACCCCTGATAATCTGCTTGAGCCTCTCCTTAAAGAGCTCGTCAGCCACCGCACTACGTCCTGCACCTAGTGACCTCACTTCCTTAGCTAGCTCATCAACAGCCTTACTGAGCCTACCTACACGCTCCTTCAACTCACTCACTTCATTCTTAATACTCTCAACAGTCTTCATGACTTCATCCAACTTCTTAGACAGCTCATTAATTAGCTCAATAAGCCTGCATGACCCACTTCCTGACTCACTTAGCAATTATTGATTCCCACCCAATCCTCTACTTCAGCGGGTATTAGCCTTACTTGACCGGAGTTCCTTGGGCTTTATATATTGCTCCAACATGATAGTAGTGGTGCCTCACTCGTGAAGACCTCGCATAAAGGTGATGAAGGACTAACCGACATTATGGGTGATCGGCTGCCTAAGGACTCACCACCAGTTGAATTTGTTGGTGAGGTAGATGAGCTAGTTGCTGTACTAGGTATTGCGAGGTCTCTTCTCGAGGAGAAGGAGGAGTTAAAGGAAATTAGTAGTGAAATTAAGGCCATGCAGGTTAAGCTTATGAGGATTGCTGGCTACGTAGCGCTAGGCGGTAAGGGTAGGACTGTGGCACCTGTGAGTGAGTCTGAGATCAAGGAGTTAGAGAATAAAGTAAGTAGGATGTGGGTAGAGCTGGTTAAGACACGTAAGTTCACCGTGCCATCAGGTCCTCTGGAAGTTACTGTACTGAACCTTGCTAGAGCTATTTGCAGGAGGGTAGAGAGGAGGGCTGTAAAGCTGCTCAGAAGTGCTGTACTTGATGAGTTCACCTACAAGTACTTGAATAGATTGTCAGACCTGATCTACGTTTACGTTAAGTGGGTAGCTAAGAAGTTAGGCTTTCATGAGGAGTACCTCGAATAAAGTGAAGCAGAACTCCCACGCAGATATATCAACACACTATGTTTAGATATCACGAAGTTACTCTAGGATAGAGCTCCCACAACCTAGCAAGTTCATCCTTCTCAGGCTTAGGCTCATTCAGAACTTCCGTGCCATATGCTCTGTGAATTACCACACGGGCCTCCCCCTCCCTTACCACACCTACTTCTGCGTAACTTACTTCTAGCTCACCCAGCACTTCCTCAATAACTTCCTTCTTATCCTTAGGTGCAGTAAATACTAGAGTACCAGAACTTATCATCCATAGCGGATCAAATTCAAGTACTTCAGCAAAAACCCTAGTTTCTCTCCTCACAGGTACCTTATCTTCCCACACCTCAATGGTCTTTCCTGAAGCAACAGCGAGCTCAATTAATGCCTCAGCAACACCACCCCTTGTTGCATCATGCATAGCAGTAACTGCCCCTGCTCCTGCTAGAGCTACTGCTTCCTTAACAACACTAATCTCCTTCATAAATAATTCAGCCCTATTAATTACCTCCTTATCCACACCTCGACTAAGCAGCACGTCCTTAAAGTCACTTGCTAGAATAGCCGTCCCCTCAACACCAGCCCCCTTAGTTACGTAAACTGCGTCGCCAGCACGCGCACTCGCCGACGTAAGTACCTTACCCTTCTCGCCAATACCTATTGCTGTAACAACCACGATAGGCCTTAAGGAACCTACTGCATAACCTGTGTGTCCGCCCACGACAGCTACCCCTAGCTCCCTCGCCGCCTCGTCTACATCCCTAGTTACCTCATCAACCATGACCTCACTCCACTTCTCAGGCAGCAAAATAGTAGGTAGGACCCACCTAGGCTCCACACCCGCTGTTGCTACATCATTACAAGCTATATGAACTGCAAGCCAACCAATCCTTCTTAAAGCACCAACAATCGGGTCGCAGTGAGCAACCACAACCACATCTCCTCCAGCCGACAGCACCGACACATCAATACCCTCGCCAGGCCCCACAATAACGTCACTTCTCTCTGAACCAGTTCTGCTAAAAACATACCTTCTGAGAAGCTCACCTGGAATTTTACCCACTTAAGACCCCCCACAGCTAATATTACAGCAGTATTACAAACTTTTCTAAGTGAGGACGCAACTCACTGCTGAGTAATATTCGTTTAATTCCTTCAGAGAGAAGCAGATATTTGTATATTTGCCTTACTTCAATGAAAAATCCATAAGATTTTATTAGTAAAACCATAAAAACTCCAGCGTAACTAGGGAACCATATAAGGAAGTTGCGGATCTGGGGTGTGAGGATGGTTGAGTTAGTCGACCTGACTGTGAGGGATGGTCAGCAGTCCCTCCTCGCAACTAGATTAAGAACTGATGATGTAGTTAGGATTGTTGAGGTTCTGGATAAGGCTGGCTTCTACGCTCTCGAAGTATGGGGTGGAGCTACTTTTGATGTTACGCTACGGTACCTGAGGGAGGATCCCTGGGAGCGACTTAAACGTATTCGGGAGGTAGTTAAGCAAACTAAGTTAATGATGTTGCTTAGGGGTATGAACTTAGTAGGTTATAGGCACTATCCTCCAGATGTAGTAGAGAAGTTCATTGAGAACGCTCATAAAGACGGTATAGACATATTTAGGGTATTCGACGCCCTCAACGACCCCAGCAATCTTGAGTTACCTATTAAAGTAATTAAGAACGTAGGTGCTGAGCTCCAGGTCTGCATGGTCTACAGCATCAGTCCCGTACATACTGTAAAGTACTATAGAAATCTAGGTGAGGATATGGTGAGTAGGTTCGAACCTGAAACCATAACAATTAAGGATATGGCTGGAATACTCACACCCTACATGGCTGAGGAACTTGTTAAGGAGCTTAAGGCCTTGGGAATTAAGGTAAATGTACATACCCACGCAACAGCAGGCTTCGCGCCAATGACTCTCCTGAAGTCTATTGAGGCGGGAGCTGACTTAGTAGATGTTACTGTATCTAGTATGAGTTTATTTACATCCCATACACCAGCCGAGACGCTTATTGCTGCACTTAAAGGAACTCCTTATGAGCCTGATGTAGACCTCAGCGTACTGTATGAAGCATCAAGAATTGTGTGGGAGGTGAGGGGTAAGTATCATGAATTCGACTATGCACTTAAGAAGCCGCCAGTAGATGTTAGAGTAATTCAACATCAAGTACCTGGAGGGATGCTCAGTAATCTATTAGCTCAGCTAAGAGAGCTTAAGGCAGAGAATAGACTTCCCGAAGTACTTGAGGAAGTTGTTAGGGTTAGGGAGGATCTTGGGTGGCCACCCCTAGTGACACCCATATCGCAAATTGTTGGTGCTCAAGCAGTACTAAATGTAATATCAGGCAGATACAGAGCAGTAATCGATGAACTCCTAGACTATGTTGAGGGTAAGTACGGGAAGCCGCCGGCACCAATTAGTAGTAAGCTTGTGGAGTTAGCCTCCTCAAGACCTCGGAGAATAGTTACCAAGGAACTTACTGTAACATTAGAGCAGGCCAAGGCGTCTCTACCGAGCTACTTAGCTAGAAAATTTGAGGACTACATTACCTATGCCTTGTTTCCTGAAGTAGCGGTAGAGGTGCTTAAGGAAGTATACGGTGTTTTATAAGACCCTACCTTAAAAAGCACTGTATTACTACACTCGAATTTGGGCTGGTAGAACTGACAGGGCCCGGACCTGGAAAGATACCTGTTAATGCTGTAGTTACTGCTGTCACACCTGAAGGCTCGATTGGTATTGAACCTTGCGAGGTCTTTATTCATGTTAAGGGCTATAGTAGAGCTAGGGTAACCCATGTTGACATTGAGTCACCCGCCCTCAACATCCGGAGTAGGGGTGGCACCTACGCATACATCTATGGAATCAGTGGAGGTTTTAGGGTGGTACCTAAGGCGGAGATCACAGCAGGCACATTGACTATTAAGGAATTAATTATTAGGTGGGGAGGTCCGTCTCTCTTAAAGCCTGGTGAAAGCAGCATAGGTTTCTTAGGGTTCAAGGCAGGTGGCGTATATATCGGGTTTAAAAAGGAGTTAATTTCTAAGCTTGAAAGATATTGTAAGGAGAAAGGCGTTATGCCGAGGTAGCTGACCTACATTGACAGCAGTACTGCAGCAATTATTGCTAATGTGATGCCTACCGCCTGCACAGTACTTAATTTCTCACCCAGCAGCAAGAGCGCTAGGACGACAGTAACTGCAGGATACAGTGCAGTTAGTGGTATGACAATAGATGCCTTACCAGTCTCAAGAGCTTTCATGAAGAATATGTAGCCGCCACCACCTAGTACTCCAGCTATGACCGCAAGCAGTGCAGACTTATTAAACACTGCCTTACCGCCACCACTTAGGAAAAACACAGCCAGTGCTAGAGTAAATGACGCCATAGCAGATATAAAGTACACCTCAAGCCAGGTAGACCCACTGTAAGCTAACTTCAGAGCCAAGCCCCACAAACCCCACAGCAGAAGGCAGATGAGTGAGTAAGCAATCCAGCTGACCACCACTCTCTCCCCACACCTACTCATGAGCGATTAATTTAATATTTACTAATAATGAATTAACTGCTGAGCTGAGTATCGTTCGAACAAATTAATTAAATAAGTCTAATCTAGTGTATAGAAAAAATTAATTAGTGGGTTAGTACTGTAGTAAGAGGTCACTATGTATGCTTGATGAGAAGGACCTAAAGATAATAGAGCACCTGATGAGGTGCTCTAGGACACCAACCTCAGAAATAGCTAGATTTCTGGGACTGAGTGATGTAGCTGTCATTAAACGTATTAGGAAGCTTGAGCAGCGTGGAGTAATTAAAAAGTACACAGTAGTCGTAGACCCTAAAAAGTTAGGCTATAATTTCGTGTCTTTGACTGGACTTGATGTTGAGCCAGACAAGCTCTTAGAAGTAATTAACTTACTTAAGGAGAGGAATTACGTGAGGTACCTAGCAATAACTTCAGGTGACCACACGATAATGGCTATTATATGGGCTAAGGATAATGAGGAGTTCATGAAGATAATTAATGAACTTAAGAAGTTTCCCGGAGTTAAGAGGGTTTGCCCAGCAGTTGTTCTAGATGTTGTTAAGGAATGATTTCCGCCTGAACTACCTGAAGGCACGCATGCCTCCCTATGCGTCAATGAGTTATTATACAGGGTTAAGTACGCCTCACTCACGTACTTTACTCAGCTGAATCACACGCGTGATATAGAGCCTGACAGCAACATACTACGGCTTTAACCCTCACCTTAAAATAGTCACTAACCTATACACTCCATACGTTATGAGCAGGAGTGAGGTAAATAGCGACACTATATATGTTATTGTAAATGCAGTATTGTAAAGTGTCATAGTACGTGCTATGAACTCAAAGGGCACACCCTCCTCATGTAGTTTTACTGGAAGTAGCGGGATCTGTATTACGTAATTATAAAATAAACTACCCACGAACCTAACTAAGAAACCAACTAGGAAGCCCGCTAACACGTAATTCAGCGGACTAGCAACCTCATCGGAGGAGCTGCCTCTTAACCTCCAAAATATTAGAAGAGGAACCAAGTAAGCTACTGAAATCACAAGATCCTTAATGAAGTTAAAGTGCAGTATCATAACACCTCCGTTCATGTAAGACCCTACACCCACCTCATAAACATACTTTAAAAATATTCCCAGAAACAAGGTCGCACCTATGCTGCTGCGTGCACTAAGTTAAGACTTCTTATTAATTCATTACTGGCTATGATATCCTCATTTGTCGCTCTATGTTCTAGGGTCTTGACTTAAACACTACGTACGTTATCATGATATACTGTAGCGCCGTCAATACTATACTATATACTACGTAGGCTGAGTAGTCGAGTATACATAGTGTGAACTTATCCACTATGCTTATTACTTCATAATTTGGGTTTCTTACATGTACTTTAAACCACCAGCTTAGAGGGTACATGAAAGTCCATGAAGCTGCCCACGTAATAGTGAAGCATGTAATTACCTTAGCTAGTCGATCTAATTCAGCTGTGCCCAGAAGTATTGTTAGTAGTGCCACCAGAGATACCATATATTGATAATTAACTCTCCAGTAAGTAGCGGTAAATACTACGTAACTCAAAGACACTGCTACCAGGTAATTCCTCTTCTTAATCAAATACATTAATACTAGGGCGTAAAGAGGTAGTGCAATAACGTACCAGTACTCAATCAGCCATAGAGTATTAACTCCATAATTATCGTGAAGGTATGTGGCAATACTTGATAACCCATTAAATGAGTAGGGTATCGGTCTTACATAATATACCTTCGTAGGAATTATAGTTAACTTTAACATATTGTGTAGTGCTGTAGGGCATGGAAGTATAAATGGTGTGAGTAATATTAAAGAAGCTGCTGCAGCACCAGTTAAGAACTTTATGAATTCCCTTCTGCGTGACAGAACAATCCCCACACACATAGTAATTACTGGCATGAGGAGGACCTGCTTGGTAAGTAGGGATACTGCAGCTAGGGCTCCTGAAGCAATCGAATTACGCTCTATTAGGAGTAGTGATGCTAGCAGAAATGAGAGTGCCAGAGAGTCAAACATTCCATATATTGCGCTGACGTATATTGTTACTGGGTTGAGGTAGTATATAGCCATACCCACTACTCCGATTTTCCAGTTCCTGAGTCTTGTAAGAAGTAAGTAGAGCAGTACTGCAGCCACGGTATCTGCTACTATTATAACTGACTTAACAGCCACTACCCAATCCATAGGAGCATATACGTAGTAGGTATCCGCAGCATACTCAGTAATTACTTCTGAAGGTATGAAGTACCTCAGAGCCGCCAGAATGATGACCCATACAGGTCCATAAACATAGGGCCAATTGTACGGCCAGTTCTCAGAAATCCATACGGATTGAGTAGCATACTTATAGAAGCATGAGCCGTGCCTCAGAAACGTATCAGCAAATCCAGCGAATTGAGGTATGTCTGACCCGGTGGAGTAAGGTGCTGGAAGTACTCTAAGAACTAAGCCAATAATTAGTACAGCTACAAATACAATGATCTTAGAGTACTTGCTTAACTGCATTAAGCCACAACTCCATAACTTGCGGGAAGAACATGTTTTCCTTACTGACAGCTGGCACCTGCAAGACCGCCTCTTTCCTTATTTGACCTTGAGCTGATGTTACCGCCACTGCAAGTCCTTCATAAGTTGCTCTGAGTCTGAGGTACAGGCACTGAATAATGCATTTCTGCGTAAAGCCTAAGCAATTCACTTCCAGTACCCTTAATACTTCACTTCTGAACATGCTGATAAAGCTAATTTTTAGAATTAATTGTTCGAAGGTACTGAACAGGTATAACACCTTTGCTTTAAGCTGGTACTAGCTTAATAAAAATTGAAACAAGCAGCTATGTAGCACTGTGTTAATTATGCTTCATTAGCTTAGGGATTAAGTACTGGTTCCGACCTCCCCAGAAATTTAGGGGTACTTCAAGAGTAATTACTGGTAATAATGTAAATAAGTGACTAGTATTTAGTTTTCATGGTGTGGGATATATTGACTGACTTCAGCGGCTACTTAATGTCGGTTGCTGCGGTACTGGCGTCAGAGGTGGGTGATAGGACAATGTTAGCTACTACTGCATTTGCTACTGCTAGAGGCGAGTTCATTAAGACTGTTACTGTCTCAGTTGCTGCCTTCACATTAGCTAATATTCCTGTTGTCCTAGGAGGTGCTCTAGTGAGTAAATTCTTAAATGTAGCATATCTACAGGTAATTTCAGCAGTACTCTTTATTGGTGTTGGATTAGCCATACTCATCTCGAAGGGCGAGTCAAGTATTATTAAGAGGAATACTTCACTAACTCTGTTCTTTACAGCCATTCTTTTGTCAGAACTAGGTGATAAGTCACAGCTAGCACTCCTCTCACTAACACTTATTTATGGCTGCATTCCGGCTTTAGCTGGAGCAGTAACAGCTTATTCAGCGGTGAACATAATCTCAGCTGCTTTAATGAATAAATTAGTCAGTAAGTACCTAAGTGCACGCAAGGCACTTACTTTAGTTAAGTACGTAACTGCTGCATTCTTCCTAGCAACTGGAATTACCTTATTTCTCATAACTGCAGTAATTTAGTTAATGTAGGTGAGGCTTTAATACCCTCTTATCAAAAACCAAAGTAGGAAGTGATGAGCTTTCGGTCGCCCTGAACAGTGAAGACTTTTCCTCCCCCTGATTCATTACGGTATGTTAATTTCCCTGAGTTAGTACTTTAATTCTTGGGTATTTTCCATGGTACGTGTTACGTCATTAATTAACTGTAAGGCTTACATTAAGTTTAAGCCTGTTAGGACGGCTAGCGCGATTACCGTAATTGACGGTAGAATACACTATGTGGGCGACTCCGAGAAAGCCACCCGGATAGCTAAGTTACTAGGTGGTGAGATTGTTGACTTAGACGGCTCAGTAGTAATGCCGGGATTCATAGATGCGCACATGCACCTAGACAGCTTAGGCATTAATTTAAATAGCCTTGACTTAAGGGGTACCAAATCTATAGCTGAAATTAAAGAAAAATTGAAGGAGTTTTCAGTTAGGACAACTACTAAGTGGATTAGAGGACGTGGCTGGGATCAGGAGCTATTTGCTGAAGGTAGGTGGATTAATAGGTGGGACATAGATGAGGTAGTTCCAGACAGACCAGTACTACTTGTTAGGGTCTGTGGCCATGTAGGAGTCCTCAACAGTAAGGCCTTAGAACTAGTTAAGAAGGCTGGAGTACAGCTTAAGCAGCCGTACTTTGACGTTGATGGTGAAGGTGAATTAACAGGTATTGTGAGAGAATCAGGTCTTGGTGAAGTTCTTAAGTTAATCAAGTACGGTGAAGAGGAGCTGCTTAAGTATACTGAGGATGCTGTGGCCCACGCCCTCAAGCACGGAGTAACTACTGTTGGCTTAACTGGCTGCAGCCATGAAGTACTCTCAGCTCTGCAAATTCTTAACTCACTAAGTAAGCTCAAGATCCGGGTCAGAGCATACCTTAACCACGAGCTACTTCCCTACTTAAGGAAACTAGGTATTAGGTGCGGATTCGGTAGTTCAAGACTCAAGGTAATGGGTATTAAGGTATTTGCCGACGGATCCTTAGGTGCTAGAACAGCACTGCTTAGTAGACCTTACGCTGACGACCCATCAACTAAGGGTGTAGCTGTAATCAGTAAAGAAGAACTAGCTAGGATAGTTAAGGAAGCTAGCGAAGCCGGCCTCCAGCTGGCTGTCCACGCTATAGGTGATGAAGCACTTGATATGGTGCTGAGGGCGTATGGTGAGGTATTAAGTCACGTTAGAGCTTTAAGGCATCGAGTAGAGCACACCTCAGTTATTAGGCCTGAGCAGATTAAGAAGCTGTCTGAAATAGGTGCTGCAGTAGCTCTCCAGCCGCACTTCGTAATTACTGACTGGTGGGTAATTGAGAGAGTAGGTGCTGAAAGAGCTGCTTGGGTCTACCCGTTTAAATCGATAATTAACTCTGGAGTAATGGTCGGGTTCTCAACTGATGCGCCAGTAGAACCTATTAATCCTTGGGAGACTGTCTATGCTGCAGCAACCCGTGGTGCATATGAGGGCGTGAACCTCTACGAGTACAGTCGTGATGAAGTACTTGATGTTGCCGACATCCTGCACTACTACACGTACGGCTCTGCACAGCTACTGCACAGTGAGGACGAGGTCGGCACTCTAGAAGCAGGTAAGTACGCTGACTTAATAGTAGTTGATGAGGACCCGCTTGAGGTAGATCTTAAGGAACTAAAGAGCATTAAGGTATTAGCAACTATGGTAGGCGGGGAGTTCACCTACTCGTCAAGAGAGCTGAGTATCAACTAGAATTAAAGGTAAATACAGCAGTCATGAAATCCTAAACTGGTGTGGGTTATGTGCAGGATACTGGGTAGTGTAGGGAGGTACTCAGAACTTAAGCAGTACTATAACGAGTTAATTAAGGGGCTGGTAGGGTCTTCAGAATACGACCCTCACGCAGTAAGGATTTTCGGAGTGGGGAAGCACTCACATAGGGATGGTTGGGGAAGAGCAACTGTATTTATTGGCTTAGGTAGAATTGCCTTCTACATGTACAAGAGCTTAAGCCCTATATTCGTAGATAAACCCAGTGAACCAATTCCGGAACCTGAACTAGCAAAGTATTGTGACCCAATCATAGTAGACCTCATCCATGCTAGAGCAGGTTCTAGGGGAATGCCTCTCAATTACTTTTCAGTACAGCCTTTTGAGGTCCAGGCAAGGAGTGGTGCTAGACTAATCTTAATGCACAATGGATCGGTGGATAGGGAGAGGCTAGCTAAGGACTTGAGTAATAGGGTATTAAGGGAGGTTATTGAGAAGTATAGCGATACTTACTTGCTGACGCTTAAGCTAGCTGAATTAATTGGAGATGAAGTAGATATTAATGTAATTAAGGAATTAAGTAGGTATATGAAGACAGCACTCAACTTAGGAATTGTGGTAATTAGTGAAAATTTAGTAACGGCTGTCTTCGGCAGCAGTTACAGTAAGCAATTACCTAGGGAGCGCTGGAATTATTACAAAATGTACTCAGCTAGGGTAGGTAGCAACAACCTCATCTTTACTTCATCAACTATGGTGGACTTTAGTGAGTACAGGCCTAAGTCACTGAGCAGGTGGGAGGAACTACCTAATGGAACGTACTGCTTCATTAAAATTAAGCTTAAGCCTGATGAAGAAATTGAAGTACTTACTGAAAAATACTCAATTTATTCTTGAAGCAGGCTAACTCACTCAATGACTCATGATTAAGTTTAAGTTATTATAGTCAGTAAGTACTTAGTCTTGGTTGTAAACGCATGCACCCTGAAACACTCCCTGGTGAAGGCCCTACACTAAGTAAGGAGGAGAAGGTGAGGTATAATAGACAAATAATGATTTTTGGTGAAGAAGGCCAGAAGAAGCTTAAGTCAGCACGCGTAGTGATCATCGGTGTTGGAGGCTTAGGCAGTGCTTCATCCACATACCTGACAGCTGCTGGTATTGGAAAGTTAATCTTAGTTGATAAGGACGTGGTTGAGCTGGATAACCTCAATAGGCAGGTACTTCACTGGACACGTGATATTGGGAGGCTTAAGATCAGGTCGGCTGTTGAGAAGCTCAGAGAGCTCAACCCTGAGGTAGATATTGAGGGTTTAGCTGTTGAGGTTAATGAAGAGAGCGTGTACGACATCATTAAGGAGGCT
>CAYZJX010000017.1:5990-16720 GCA_964479035.1 uncultured Desulfurococcaceae archaeon | reverse complement strand
CTCACGCGCCATAGCGTGTGGGGGTTGCCCCGCTGCATCCCTCGGAAGCTGCGGCTACGTGAAGTGCCCCAGGTGCGGACACGAATTTCCGCAGGGCGGTATCCCACTGCAGTAACCATGAACAGAAGTTCTTTAGCCTGACCTAGTTAATATCCTGTACCTTAAGTCCAGGAGTGAGTGCTTTGGCGGTGATACCTAAGAACTTCTACATGAGAGATCCAGAGCAGGTAGCGCAGGACTTACTCGGAGCTTTAATCGTCAGGGCATACGGAGGTACTAGATTAGCTTGCATGATCGTAGAGACTGAGGCATACTACGGCGTTGAGGACCCGGCATCCAGAGCTAGGAGGGGAGGTGACTTAGCTAAGACACTCTACGGCGATGTAGGTGTGGCTCTGATCTATGGAATTCACAGGCAGTGGCTCTTCAACATAGTAGCTCATGGAGAAGGATCTGGTGGTGCAGTACTAATTAGAGCTGCTGAACCTATTGAAGGTGCTGAAGTAATGATGAAGCTTAGGAGAACTAGGGACTTGAGAAACCTAATGAGTGGTCCCGGAAAATTAACTAGAGCACTAGCTATAGACAAGTACTTCCACAAAAAACCCGTATATGTCAGGGACTACGGGCTGTGGCTAGAGCGTGGGCTGAGGATAAGTGATGAAGACGTGGTTAGAACTCACAGAATAGGTGTGACAGCAGATCTCGAGAAGCCGCTAAGGTTCTACATTAGGGGGAATCCCCACGTATCTAGAAGTAAGTGAATTAGTCTACTACCTAGTGGATTAAGTGCTGCACTAGCTTAAGTTACGGCATTAGTTGATGGTGTAGTTAGGTTCATTAACCAATAATTACTCTACATTACCTTGGAGTGTGGTGTATTGGGCTTGAGTAAGAAGGCGCGATACCTAACACCCGTAGCTGCAGTAGTGCTAATTCTACTAAGTATAATTAACTCTTGTGTTGTTATTAGTGAGGATAACAGTAGGGTTATCAAGGAGCTATACTTAGTTGACTTAGCTCAAGTAGTGCTTACTGATGAAAATACTACTGCGTGGTTTGAGACACCTATAAACTATAGTGTTGAGACCTACGTGCAGAAGGTATACATAATTAAAATGGGTGGCCCAACATGGTTTGACCACGAAAAAAAGAGTATAGGCATTAATATTACTAATAAGACGCTGGCATACATTGTTGTTAAGGTTATTGTGGAGTACACTGAGGACATGATGGGAACAGTACTGGATATTCTAAAGAACTCGCAGGCATATATTGATTACCAGAACGAAGTGCCGGACGATGTTAGGAAGGACTACATTAAGACGCCCATAGAATCTGTTAACACTACAGTTAAGGAGGACTTCATAAAGTGGCTTAGGTCTAAGGGCTACGACATAAGCAACGTGAGTAAGGCGTTCTTAGCGTGTAGAGCAGCTCAATTCATCTACGCGTCAGGCTACATAAAGTATAGTGCAAACCCCTTACCACGAACACTAGATGAGGTCATCGAGAAGAAAGAAGGCGACTGTGACGACATGTCCAGAATACTAATCAACCTGCTGTGGGCGCTGGGGATTCCAGCAAAGATAGAGTACGGGTACGTATACCTTCCGTGGACTGACGTATTTAATGTTGGGGAGTCATACATTAAGTTCAAGGATGCAGGACCGCATGCGTGGGTAGCAGCCTACATACCACCTCTCGGCTGGGTCTCCCTGGACTTCTTGGCAGGTGCTAGGCTCGTGTACCCAGCCATAATAACAGGTAGTAGTACTGAAGGAACCGTGAGTAAGGAAGAAGTAGAGGAGACTCTAGAGTTTAACATTAAGGTGAAATATGCTGAGTATGTAGCAGTACATCCGGCAAGTAAGCTACCTACGAGTGCTGAGGATGCGGCTGAGCTACTTATTAGCGAGGCTATACAAAACATAACACCCTACGTAGAGAAGATAGCTGAGAAGTACGGTGTAGAGCTTCCTCCAATAAATTTGGTCACAGAAACAGTTACAGTTACTTCAACAACTACAACTACAGTTACTGAGACTAAAGAATATACTGTAGTGAGCACGACTACTTCATATGTTACGGTTACTGAGGAGGTAACTGAAACAGTTACTCAAACTAAGACGGAGTATAAGACTGTAGAGAAAAGTAGCTCAGACCAAGTCTACACTACCTTAATAGTGCTCGTGTCAGTCCTCATAGCACTGCTGGTATTTAACACCTATGTCCTCCTGAGGCGTAGGAGAGCACGTCAGCAAATTATTGGTGGTGAGCAGTAGCTCTAGTTAAGGGTTAGTGAATATTTTATATTCTAATAACCCGACAATATACAGGTGCTAGCTACGAAGGTATCAGTAGTGTTTGGGCCTGTCCCCTCAAGGAGGCTTGGAATGTCACTGGGAGTGAATAATATACCGCTTAAGCACTGTACTTACTCATGCGTTTACTGTCAACTAGGTAGAACAAAGAACCCTGAGGTGATGAGGAAGAGATTTTATGATCCTGACGAGGTGGTAGGTCAAGTAATTAGGGCTGTTGAGGGGGCGAGTGAGAAAATAGACTATATTACGTTTGTTCCGGACGGTGAGCCTACTCTGGATGTAAACCTAGGTAAGATGGCGGAGAAGATTAAGGAGGTCGTCAACATACCTGTTGCAGTGCTAACTAATGGATCCTTAGTATACAGAGATGATGTTGTTACCGACTTAAACGCTTTCGACTTGGTTTCATTTAAGATAGATGCAGCTGACATTAAGACGTGGAGATTAATTAATAGGCCGCATCCTGAGTTAAAGCTAAATAAGATACTTGAGGCGATCAAGGACTTCACCATGTCATTTAACGGGATTGTAATAACTGAGACAATGCTGGTGAGCGGAGTTAATGACACCATAAGTAAGTGTAGGAAAGTAGCAGAGTTCCTTAAGGAACTAAGAATTAGTAAGGCCTACATCGCAGTACCTATTAGGCCTCCGAGCGAGCCATGGGTAAAGCCACCTGCTGAGGATAGGGTCCTCTCATGTTATAGCTTAATGTGGGAGTACTTAGGTGAGAGTAAGGTAGAGCTGATGGTCGGGTACGAGAAGTCGAATTTCAGGCTTATTGGGGATCCAGTAAAAGCTCTACTAGCAACAACGTCTGTTCACCCTATGAGGGTTGATTACGCTTACAAGTACCTCACAGAGAAGGGGCTGAACCCGGATGAGGTCATCTCAGAGCTTGTGGCGAGGGGAGAAATAGCTATTGTTGAATACAGGGGTCACAAATTTATTATTAGGAAAATCGGGTGATCGAGAAGGTAGGGTGAGCAGGCTAGCTAGTACATTACTGGCGATCTCCTTAAATCATTAACACGTGCAGTAAGTACTTAGAGGGAGGTTAGGGCTGGAGTGAGTGCTCCTAAAATCAGGCTGAGGTATGCGACACTAATTAATTATGCCGCAATGATCTATAGAATGCTCGTAGCTGTAGGATTCGTCGTAGTCGTGGCTAGAAGACTCCCGGTCAGCGAGTTCGGCTTATGGGGAATAATGCTCTCTGCCTCACTAATGCTGTCAGCACCTGTTAATATATGGTCATACTGGTCACGGCGCTACTACGCACGCGGTAAACCGGAGGCCTCAGGTACCGGCATGCTACTAACGCTCTTCTACTTCATACCTCTTGCTCTATTGTATGTTGGATTAGCCTACTTTGAGAGCTACGTAATTGGATGGGGGTTTACTGAATTACTTATTGCACTTCCTGTTCCTCTACTCACAGCCTTAGATACGTACCTGACTGCTTTTTCCGTAGTTATTAAACCTGAGCTAATCGGTTATAAGAGAGTAGTATATGAGACCCTTAGACTTGCTGTAGCTTATATTGCAGTAGTTATTCTCGGCCTCAGGTATTTTGGGGCTGTTCTTGCAATTATAGCTGCACTTCTAGCAGCGATAGGCTATAGTCTGGGTGTGCTGATTAAGTATGGTGCTGTGAATATTAAGTTCAGCTTAAGTTTAGTTAGGGAGTGGCTTAAGGCCTCATATGTGCCAGCTATTGGCATTGTCAACGGCTTTCTGAGGAATGCGCTTAGGGTTATTGTTTCGTGGGTAACTGGCAGTGAGGTCCCTGTAGCATACTTGAATGTGGCTTTAGCAGCGCAGTCACCAGTACAGGCTGCAGGAGCTGTTACACCGGCACTCTATGCAAGGATGCTGAGGGAACGCAGAGTAAGTGATGTTGAGGAGTCGATGAGACTCCTGTTTCTGACTGGAGCGTATATGTTAGTAATTTTCACAGTCCTCTCCAAGCCGATAGCATCGCTCTACAATCCTCAGTATATTGCTGCGTCAATACTCATAGTAGTGGTGGCGTCATACTCACTAATTAATGCACTATTTGGTGTGTGCTCAGCCGCACTAACAGGTGCTGACTTAGTTGATGTAGAGGGTATTAAGTCACATAAACACATTGTTCATTCATACCTATTTAAGGTGCCGCTTCTGGCTTTGATGGCTACGGCGGCTGCGTACGTGGTATCAGCCCCGCTGGGATACGTAGTACGTACTAATTACTTACTGGTTGCGCTGTTGTTCTTAGTAGTATTCCTAGTTACATCAGTGTTATCTCTAGTTGCTGTCTACAAGATGGCTCTGAAGGAAATGAGGTTTGTGTTTCCGCTGAGGGAAACTATAGCTTCTGCTGTGTCAGCACTGCTCATGGGTGCGTACTTCATGATTCTTGGGGTTCATGAGGTAACTATAGCGCACTTCTGGGTAGATGCGCCGAAGCTGGCTATGCACTTAGTTGTGGGGACTTCAGTATACTTAATTGCGTTAGCACTAATGTCTAAGTGGTTCAGAGAGCTGGTTAAGTCAGTTATTACTACGGTGCTTGGGTGAACGCATTAATTGATTTACTCCTGGGATTTAAGTAAAGAATTTATCTCCTGAGCACCATAAATTTTAATTAAGGTGATGAAAGTGGCAGGTCTTTTAGTACTTGGTGGTTCTGCAGGTGACCACATAGCAGTAAAGCTAGCTTCTATACTTAATGCCGAGCTAGGTGATATTGAAGTTAAGAAGTTTCCTGATGGTGAAACGTACGTAAGAATACAAGCAGACGTTACGGGTAAGGATGTAGTTTACGTTAACTCGCTGCAGAAGGGTCCTAACGACTTAACTGTCGAGACCCTATTTACCCTAGCAACTCTTAAGGACCTGGGTGCTGCTAGAGTAGTGGCTGTAATTCCGTACATGTCCTATGCTAGGCAGGATGAGAGGTTTAACCCGGGTGAGGTAATTAGTATTGAGGTACTGGGGAGGCTCTTTAAGTCTGTAGAGCCAGATATCATATACACAGTTGACATGCACCTCCACAGAATTGGTGACCCTAGCAAGGTATTTGGGCCTAACATACAGAACTTAACAGCTGTGAGGGAATTAGGCAAGTACATTAAGAGGTGTCACGACGTCGGTAATGCAGTAGTAATAGGGCCTGATGAGGAGTCGGAGCAGTGGGCTAAGATCATGGCTGATGAGCTAGGTGGGCTAGAGTACGCTATTCTTGAAAAGAAGAGATTAACTGCTGAAGAAGTAGTTATTGAGGTTAAGGGTGGACTCAATATTGAGGGCAGGGACGTAGTAATAGTTGATGACATAATAAGTACTGGTGGCACAATGGTTGAGGCGATCAGGGCTTTACGTAGGTTGGGTGCAAGAAATATTATTGTTGCTGCTACCCACATGCTGTTGGTTGGTAAGGCTCTGTCTAGAATACTACGTCTTCTACCGAAGGATGTCGTGGGTACAGACACTGTGTTGAGTCCTGTGAGTAAAGTTTCAGTAGCTCCAGTAATAGCTGAGGCCTTAAGAAAGGACATGGGACTATGATTTTAAAGTAATTAGCACTTAAAGTCTTGATTTTACTTTTTGGATTACATGGATTCTCGCGTAAACCTAACTAATATACTAGCTACTAAATTAATTGCTACGTAGATTAGTAGGATTACTTGCATTAACCCGCCAACTAGGGGTACTAAGGTTTCCAGGAGTGCTGCACCTAGGAATCCGAGGAAGTTAACGAAAGCAAATGACGTACCTGAGTATTCACGGTCATATATTTCCCTTGCCATTGGCGCTATAACTATGTGTACTGCTGAAGCAGCTCCTAAAGTAGCTGCAGCTATTGATATGAGCGGCGCGCTCTGCAGTTCTGACTTGATGAGGAGTGCATATAAGAAACCCCATGCAGCAGCCTGAAATATTGGTGCCACAAGAAGCACGGGCTTTCTTCCACGAACTACTTTATCGGACACGTGACCCACTACGGGAGTTGCAGCAGCAAAAGTCATAGCTACAACCATTAAGAAAAGTGAGGCAGTGTTCTCATCAACCCCGCCAACACTCATGAAATACCTCAAGCCCCAGTATGACTGAAAAGCAAGTGTGGACCCGTAGGTCGCAGCGAGTGCTATACCTAAGGACCATGAGTGGATACTGCTAGCAACTACCCTCAACTGATTGAGAGTGACCTTAATACTGTCTTTAAATCCTAACCGTGCAGATATTCCTAAGTCAGGTATCTGCAGGTATGTCTGTAGTGAGAGGAGTATCGCAGGTACAGCGAGAACTACGAAAGTTATTACTATTCCGGCATAGCCTACTAAAAACCTCAGGGGGGCAGTAGCTAATATTGCTCCTATATTACCCGCAGTTAATGCTACCCCAGTAATTCTAGCTCCTACATCCTTACTGTGGAACACAGCTATGAACCTCTGCAGTGATATAAATATTGCTGCAGCACCCGCACCTATGAGTACTCTGCCAGTAATCATTAGCAGAGGATTTAGTGGTGTGAACAAGAGCGAACCTATGAATAGCAGTAGCAGTGAGAGCGAGGTGTACCTCTTAATTCCCAGTACATCAGCTAGTACACCACCCGGTATCTGCATTAGTGCATAGGCATAGAAGTACGCTGCAGTAATTTGAGATACTATAAATTCAGCACTGCTGCCCTCAGCAAATAACTCACTTAGCTCTGGAGTCATTACAGCCATAGCTACTCTATGAACATACACAAGCACATATGCAGTCAGCAAAGCCAGCAGACCTGGCAGATACTTCCTGACACTCAGTTCAGATCCCAAACACATAGTTAATTAGTACATAAATGCGTATCCATATAGAAAAAATTTAAATTAGGTGAATGCTTTGTAATACTGGTGTTACATGTATGACAAGTAATGAGGAGAGGAGGTCAGTAACTATTAGAGGTCTGGATAAGGATCTGTATAAGAGGATAGCACTACTGGCCAGGGAAAGTGGAAGGACTATTGGTGAGTTAATTAATGAATCTATGAAGCTCCTCTTAGCTACTACTTCAGCAGCTCTAGAGGCTGCAGCTAAGGCTGGTACGGCAGTTACTGAATTAGGTAAGTCGGTTGCTGAAGGTGTTAAGGAGGGAATGAATGAGTATGTGGAGGTAAAGGACATAAGTGAGCTGGTACTTAATGCTGAGGACCTGCGGGGTCTGGGTAAGCCACTAATACTTAAAAACATAGGTAAGTTAGTTATTAGTGATGATGTTCCTTATGAATTATTTAATAATGTAGTTAAGTCTATAGTGCTTGTTGATGAGGTAGTAATACCTAGTAGCTACCCTAAGCTGCTAGTAGCTGTTAAGTGTAGGTTTGTTAAGAAAATTACTCAATCTACGTAAGTGAGGGTGCCTTGAGTAATTAAAATAATATTTTTAATTAAAGCTTCTACACCTTACTGGGCACTGGACATGAGCGCTCGAGTAAGGAATTATGTGGTGCTACTGCTTGCGTTAGCTATAGTACTTACTAGTTTAATAGCACCTGGAGGTATGTGTGCAGTACTTGCTTCAGAAGCAGGTGAGTCACCCACAACACCAGTGAGTACGGTCACTGGATCAGAGAGCCCTCCGCCTCAGAACGCGACCGCAGTAACAGAGACTGTTACTGAAACTATCTCAATCACAATAACTAAGAATATGACTTTCTATAGCGTTATTACTCATACTCGAACAACAGCAGCAATGATTGAATATTATGGACCAATGACGTTTATACTACTGTTCTTGGTTATGGCGCTAACGGTAGCATTAGGTTTCGCACTAAGGAAGTGCAGGAGATTACCCAGCACATCCTCAACTTAACTTAATTACTTAATACATAGTGTATGTGCAGATTATTCCCAGTTTTTATGGTGTAAATACAAACATTCTCATGACTACAGAAGCAACTAGCGATAACGGTGTTATTAGGGCTATAGATATAGCTATAATATCGTCTCTAAAGCCGAAGACCTTAGCAAAAACTAAGTTCATTGTTGCTGGAGGCATTAGTGACTCAATTAATGCTGCAGCCAGCCATATACCTGACAAGCCTACTGCAATAGATAGTGATAAGTGCATTAGCGGGGAAATTAATAGTCGCCAAGCAAAAATCCACAGTATTAACCTACTGAGTGCAGCTCTCTCGATACTTAAAATACTGTATCCTACGATAGCAAAACTACTAAGTATGATGGTACTCACCACGTCCTTAACTACGGTCAGAGGCAACGGAGCTTCAACACTCCCTAAAAATGCTCTAAGTAATAGAGATATAATGAGTGCTGTAGCCGGCGGAAACTTGAGAACCCCCTTTAACAGCTCCGATAAACTAACTCCACTGCCTTCAGCCTTAAGCAGATTGCCGACCACGGGGACGGCTATCGATGCTACGGTGAGGTATGCCGCATTATATATTGCAGCTGGGTCTGGGTCTCCATACAGCATGGTGACTAAAGGTATTGGAAGGAAACCAGTATTCTGTAGTGCGGAGGAGTATATTAGGGAGCCTGCAGTTTTATTTCCGTACTTAAGTAACTTAGAATACATAATGAAGCATAAAATTGTTGATGTAGCAGTGTATGTGGCAGCAACAAAAATCATAGCTGATACTTTAGTGAGATCAGTAAATAATGTGCCGTGTAGTATCAGGTACGGCATAGCAATAAATAGTAAGAACTTACTTAGGTAATCTATGGGTTTATCTAACTTGAGCTTCCTGCATATGGCGCCAGTAAGTAGTGCTGTAAGTGCTAGTGCTATTCTTACTATGTTATTGATTAAGTTGAACACCTCCTACAAGTAAGTACAGAATTGCTCATAAGTGTAGTTGTAACTAATTTAAAGAGTGCAATGAGGAATATTTACAAGTGCAGAAAGTGCGGTAGGTATGTTGAGGAGCCGGTGCACTGCGGGGTTAAGGCAGAGTACTTTATGAGTAGTAGAGATAGGTTAGCATTAAGTAAGTTAATGTCCTACTTGCTGAGGCATGATCCGGCGGCAGTAGGTTTAAAAATGAGTAGTGAAGGCTGGGTTAGTATTAGTGAATTAGTCAGAGGTATTAGGGAGGTGTGGGTAAATAAGAATAAGTATAGGTGGGTTACTGAAGATCATGTTAGAGCGCTTGCCTCATTAGATCCTAAGGGGAGGTTTGAAGTAAGGGGCGGTCTTATTAGGGCTAGATACGGGCACAGTAAGACCTTAGGACTTAAGGTGGTAATTAATTATGAATTAGATACCACATCTGAGGTACTGTATCATGGCACGGCAGAACAGAATCTTCAGCTAATACTTAGAGAGGGTATTAAGCCAATGAGGAGGCAGTATGTTCATTTAACTACGAATAGGGAAATTGCGTGTGAGACAGGAGCCCGCCACGGTAAGGCGGTGGTTGTAGCCGTTAATGCTAATTGTTTGAGGAAGTCAGGCATTGATATACTTAAGGCTAGTGAAGTAATAAGGCTTGTCAAGTATGTCCCAACCAAGTGTATTAAAAAATACTTCAATTGCTGAAGTGATCCAGAGGAAACTCTGGTATAATATAATTATTACAATTATTACGGATTATTATAATATAGACGTAAAGAAATTTTTTTAGTTATTCCTGCTAGTAGCTCGGGGAGATGCGACGGTACTGCTAATTATTCTGGGGCTAGCGCTAGCGTTCTACATTGCCTGGTGCATAGGTACTAATGACGCTGCAAACCCTACTAACACAGCTGTAGGCTCGAGTGCTCTAAGACTTAATAAAGCAATCCTGCTCTTCAGCGTATTTGCTTTTCTCGGCGCCTTAATTCAGGGATGGATGGTCATTAAGACTTTTGGAAGAGGTATTGCTGAAATAAGGACGATATATGACGCTATAACAGCTTCGGCAGCAACAGCATTCTGGATAACTCTGGCCTCATATAGGGGCCTGCCAATATCGACTACCCAGTCATCAGTGGGTGCTGTCTTGGGCATAGGCTTAATTTACGCACTCCTCGGCCACGGTGGTAGCGTAAATGTATCAGTTCTGATTAAGGTGTTCATAAGCTGGCTAACATCACCTTTAGGGGCCATAGCCCTAGCAGCTATTTTCTATAAGTTATTTACTTATGTAGCAGGCAGGTTAGCACGTAGCGGAAGGAATGCTGATAAAGTATTTAGGATAGTACTCATATGTGCTTTAGCCTATTCCGCATATTCTTTTGGTGCTAACGACGTAGGTAACGCAACAGGAGTTTATGTAACAGTCGTTAGTGTTGGTGGTGAGGGTGTCCCTGTCTTCGATATTAGGACAGCAGTTATGCTTGCTGCGCTAGGTGCACTAGGTATATCACTTGGAGGGTTTACACTGGGTAAGAGAGTTATCAAAACAATAGCATTCGGCATAACTAGACTTG
>CAYZJX010000017.1:0-5890 GCA_964479035.1 uncultured Desulfurococcaceae archaeon | reverse complement strand
TTTACACTGGGTAAGAGAGTTATCAAAACAATAGCATTCGGCATAACTAGACTTGACTACATTACCGGCTCAGCTGCTGGATTAGCTAATGCGCTGGTGGTCTGGATCTTTACCACAATACCTAGTATTGTGTGGGGCTGGGGCATGCCTATCTCAACTACTCATGCATCAGTCTCAGCAGTACTAGGTGTCGGTTTAGCAAAATATGGTGTTAAAGGGGTTAATTGGAGGACGTTCATTAAGATAGTTATTTCCTGGTTCCTGACTGTTCCAATAACTGCTTTATTTACTATGGGACTGAGGGCACTGCTTATGTATGTAGGGCATGTTTAATGACTTGGTTTACTTACGAAATAACTTGAGTAAGTTCTGCAAATCCATATAAACCCATAGAAGAAGAAGTAGGGGGTGTAGAGGGGATTTACCATGGGCGCACCTACCTGGGCATGGATTAGTAGGAGGGTTGAGGCGAAGGTGATTGGTAGGGCGCTAGAGCACGCAAGTAAAATTATTGAGGTAGCTGAGGTTAGTTACAAGCTCTTCCAGGAATTTAAGGAGGGCTCAGCAGATAAGGTGAAGAAGACCTACGGTGTAGTGCATCAGCTCGAGAAGGAGGCTGATGATATTAAGAGATCAATACTTAAGGAGCTTAGTAGAGGCTTTATTCACCCTATTGATAGGGAGGAGTTGGTTAGATTAGTATTAATTAATGATGACATTGCCGCTTACCTTAAGGCAGCAACTAGAAGAGCTAGTCTGGTGGAGCCTAATGAGATAACTGCAGTTATCCGTAACCTCATAACAAAGATGGTGGAGAGAGTTGTTGAGTCAACGAAATTACTTAAGAAGGCTATTGAAGCACTTGTTAATAATCCGGAGAACGCGCTTGAACTAGCAGATAGTGTTGAGAGGCTTGAAGAGGAAGTTGATGAAATAAGGATGGAGGCACTGGCTGAGGTCCTGAAGTTCTGTGATGAAGCTAGGCCATCAGCATGTATTATAGCTAAGGAAATAGTTGACTCTGTTGAAAACTCTGAAGATAGGTGTGAGGACTCAGCAGATGTTATTAGGTCGATAGTAGTGCTTAGGACATGACTCAGCAAAATGCTATTATATTAGGTTGAGGTGGGTGCATTAAGTAGTTATGATTTTCTAGTATGCTACTCTAGCGAAGAGGTCTTCGTTCATAAGGTGATACCTATTGAGTGGGTTAGATCTTGAGTCAATTATATGGATAGTTACTGGCAGGTGCAATCTCAATTGCAAGCACTGCTATGCTTCGCCATATAGGGTTGAAGTAGAGTTAGGAAAAGCTGAAGCTCTAAGACTGGCTAAGGAATTAGCTGAAGTAGGTGTTAAGTACATAAACCTTACTGGCGGTGAGCCATTGCTTAGGAAAGATATTTTTGAGTTGCTTGAGTACTGCATTGATTTAGGAATAGATGTAAGTGTTTTTACTAACATGACTTTAGTTAGTAGAGAAGTAGCTGAGAAGTTATCTAGGCTCGAGATTTACACATTAACGAGTTTAGACGGGCATAATAGGGAGGTATTCGAGCTCGTTAGAGGGCACGGGTCATGGGAGAGGTTTCTTCAGGGACTGAGCTATGCTAGGGACGCAGGAGTTGAGTTACACATCAACATATCAGTTAATGAGTTAAATTGGATGTACATAGATAAAATAATTAGTAAGGCAGTCGAGTTAGGTGGAGCCTCAATATCACTAATACCTTCAATGCCGGCAGGAAATGCTCTTAAGAACAGAGTTTACGTAACCTCAAACCATTTTAGGCAGGCAATAGAGATGACTGCTGAGAAGGCAGAAGAATTAGGCATGGATGTAGCGGTGTGGTGCGCGCCTTTCATAGGTCTAGTGACTGAATCAAAACGCATCATATACGGTAACTGCAGGAACTGGGGTGTTATGGACATATCACCTAGTGGTAAGGCACTAATTTGTGACGTTCTGAACATAAGAGTAGCTGACGTAATTAAAGAAGGTGTGCTTGAGGCGTGGAGGCGTTTAACAACAGGCAAAATAGGGAGGATGATTCATGAACCTAAAATTAAGAGTGTATGTATGAATTGCCCGCAACTAAGTAAGTGCCTAGGAGGATGTTATGCTAGAGCATACATAACCTACGGAGACTTGGAGTCACCTGACCCGCTATGCCCACGAATAAGAGGTATCTAAAATGCAACCTTAAGTCACCCTTACAGCCTCCTTAGTAGAGCCTGTTAATTCTAGGTAAAATTGGCTTAACATGGTTTTAATTGAAGTAAAACGCCCCGGTTACTGACATTATATGTGCTGTTAATCAAAAACGTCTAGATATCATTAACTAGAACATTACACGTTTAGTTATGTGCACCTAATGTTCTTCATACTTTGCAGTGCATCTCTCCATGCTTGGTGGTACTTCCGTACCTTCTCGTCAAATGAGAGGTGTGTTAGTACTTCATCTTTTCTAACCAGAGATATCAGAAATGTTTTCTCTCCCTTACTCGAGGCAGTAGCTCTAATGCCGGGTCTCACACTTACTAGGCCTGTCATATTCAGTAAGTTGACAGCGTCCTCAACCTTCTTTCTCTTAGGAATGTCTGCTTCCTCACCTAAGGTTCTCTTAAATCCTGTTAATTCAGTAATTAGCTCAGGAAGCCATAGAGTCCCTGAGAAGAGGTACAGTACCCTGAGTACGTCACCCATAATTTCTTTTAATCCGCCTCTGGCTGTGAGGATCTCCTTTAAGTTAACTTCCAAGTTTAACAACCCAAGAAGACACCGTAACATAATTTAAAAATTATTTGGGTAGAAACCGTAAATTTACTTAGTAATTAGGGGAGTAAGGCATGGTCTTGAAGAGCGTCATAATAAATGTAGTCGTTGATAATATAGCGTTTTCCGCGGAATTTAAGAATACATGGGGACTGTCACTTCATGTTAAGTTAATATATGATGATAGTATTCGCGAATTGCTTTTTGATGTTAGTGGCGACTTCGACGTCTGGCATCATAATGCTCAGTTACTCGATATTAATCCATCAAGTATTGATGCAGTAGTCATAAGCCACTGGCACAGCGATCATGCAGGTGCACTAGGCAAGGTACTAGAGCTCATTGGTAAGCAGGTACCAGTATACTCACCCGCAGGTTTGAGGAGGTGGGTAGTCAGTAAATACAATGTTGTTGAGTGTAGCGAAGGTGCTGAAGTGCTACCCTACGTGTACACGACGGGGTCAGCTGGCTACTTAATAGCTGAGCATGCAGCAGCTATTAAGGTATACGGTAAGGGCATTGTACTGCTAGTAGGTTGTAGTCATCCAGGACTACCACACCTAGTTAGAAGGGCAGTAGAGGTAGCAAGCGAGAGTAAAGTATACTTAGTAATTGGAGGATTTCATATAGCTTCTGGAGCTGAGGGTAGAGAAGTAGCTGAGTACTTAAGGAGCCTTGGCGTGAAGTATGTAGCCCCTCTGCACTGTACGGGCAGAGAAGCCAGGTCATCAATAAGGCAGGTATTTAATGAATACTATATTGAGGCAGGTGCTGGAAAGATTATAGAGGTTTAGTTACCGCAGCGTAGCATCTAGTCTAATGCTAGTGCCTTTAAGTACCTCTAGAACCTTAAGTAATTCATCGCTAAGTTTACATGAGCGCACCTTCAACTGAAGTCCATTGAATATTATTACACAGCTATTACTCTGCCAGACCACAGAAATACCCTTAATCCTACTTTTTTGGGCTCCTTCCACACTTCTAATGTACTCGTCATACAGCTTAAGTAATTCATTTTCATCCGTCTTCAGAATACTCCTAACACTTACTTTAAGTGTTTTATTAGTAATTAGTAGTTTCTCTCTTAATTCATCTGCACTCAGTTGAAGAACCGCATACGACGGCTTTCCTAGAACCTGTAGTAAGGTCTCAAGAACCCGCCTAATTATCTTCGGATTGAGATTAGTGATATTATCACCATAATAAAATACTATTTTAAAGTACATAACTCTTAACTAATATTCAGTAAGCTATCGAGGGAGAAGCATTAATTTAATTAAGAAAAACTTGTTTTACCTTACCTCGTCCTTAGCCTTGGCTCAACTATGGTCTCTATAGCCATACCCAGCAGCACGAAAGTTAACGACGTTAAAGCTAAGAGTACTCCAGGCGGTATGATCCACCACCAAGCATCGTACCTGCCACTCATTCTTGCAGCAGCTAGTACCTTTCCCCAAGTCGGCCATCCATGCTCTAATCCCAGAACACTTAGTCCTGCCTCAGCTAGTATTGCACCAGGTACTCTGAAGACTAAGCTAGCTACAGCGTACGGTATTATTTGAGGTATTATGTGCCTAAGCAGTATTCTAGCGTTACTAGCGCCTATAGCGCGAGCAGCCTCAACATAGGGTTCTTCTTTTATGCTGAGTGTCATCGACCTCACAACTATTGCTAAACCGCCCCAATAGAATACTATCAACACAGTCATTATCACGTGCAGTCTATAGTCTACGGGAGTGATGTTTACAAGTAATATAAGGAATGGCAGTAATGGTATGTTACCCATTACATCGATAACTCTCTGTAGTATTTCGTCAATTAAACCGCCGTAATAAGCACTTATGGCTCCTATAAATAATCCTATGAGGGTTGAGGCTATGGCTGTTACGAAACCTATTGCTAATGCTACTGGAAATCCGTAGAGAAGTGCTTGAGCTATGTCCCTACCTCTGACATCAGTCCCCATGAAGCCGTAGCAATTACCGACAACTATTATTGATGCTTCATTGACTGGATTAGATATCTTTATTATGCCGGGGTAGTACAGTTCAAGTGTAATCTTATAGCTTCCTTTAAGTGGTGTGGTCTCAACTTCAGTAGCATTAATCACTTCCAGTTCTGAAAATAGGTAATTGACTGCTACTACCGGATTGAGTGTGGGTATAGTTGTTTTAATTAATTTGGCGATGATTTCAGTATCTATTAAATTTCTGTCAGCACTAAGCATTAATGGATCAGTAACGTAAGCTATAGTAGTATTCGGTGGCAAGTACAGTGTTTGGTCAATAACCTTTATCTGGACTTTGTCAGGTCTCTCAACAGTGACTTTAATTATTACTGGTGCAACAATATTATTTACTACAGGTACTTTAACACCCCGTAGTTTAACGACGATATCCTGTGGGTAGTCACTCACGTCTAGGTCATAGTAAGTTACGTACTTAAATACCTTGAAGTTTCCGGTCTTAATACCTGTGGGCTTCTCGAATGTAGTAATTTTATGTTCTGCATACTGGTATCCTAGGGATTTCAACCATTCAGGCGGAGCAAGCATGGGGTAGTCCTGCCAGTACTTTGGGTTATTCCACATGTACCTATAGTCTGGCGGCAGCGTGACTAATGCTAGAATTGACATCATAACGAATACTATAAGGAGCGCAAACCCTACTTTACCTGTATTGTAGGACCATACCTCTCTTAGCCATGACTTAAGTGCTTTGCTAAATGATTCGAACTTACTTTCAGTGACTTTTGTGCTTTTTGCATTGCCGCTCATCAGTATCTCACCCTTGGATCGAGGAGTATGTATAATACCTCTAGTATGAACCTAGCAATTATGTAAACTAGAGTAAGCATATACGTGAGACCTAATATTGTTGGTAAGTCAGCTGACCTTATAGCTACCCAGTACAGAGTGCCCATTCCAGGCCAATTAAATACTGACTCAGTAATTATGTAGCCTCCGATAGAGCCTGCCAGCGTCAGTATGATATTAGTTACTACTGGTGGAGCAGCTGCTCTGAGTACGTGCTTAGACACTATGTACTTTTCTGGCAGACCCTTAGCTCTAGCAACCATTACGAAGTCCTCCCTAACTATTCTTAAAACCATTGC
>CAYZJX010000016.1:0-16801 GCA_964479035.1 uncultured Desulfurococcaceae archaeon | reverse complement strand
GAAACTCGGGCGTTACACTAATGTAGCTAAACTGCGGCGTAGTAAATACTATGAAATCCTCAGCTAGCCGTGTAAGCATTACTGAAATACATACTAGTATTGATGATGCAATCATAATAAAGTCCCTGCTTCCTGTAGCACGCAGGGAATTTATCACCAGCTTGCTGAAACCCAGCTCCTCAGCTAATTCATACCTACTCAAAGGCACGTTAGTAGTTGTGCTTGCACTAGCACCGAGCGGTGACTCACTAACTACCTCGCTAATAATGTACTTCAGAGTTCTCACATAGTGAGATAGCTCCTCATCAAAACTAAGTAGGTAGTGGGCAAACGTAGTTACCTGCGCTGGCTGCAGGTGCGTGAATGAAGGCATTAGTATTCTCTCATACTTGCTAGCAGTCTCTAAGAGGACTTCCCTCAATTCGATTAATTCACTGAGTAATTTAGTTAGCTCTCTCCTGGCCTTTAATCTAATGGCTACCGCTACGTGATCATTCCTACTCTTACCTAATGCTGCCCATCCTGCATTGCTATCTAACTTACTCCTTAAGTATATCTCAATTGCCTCGTGAACGTCCTCCGCAACTATAGTAAAAAGCGGTTTGGGATTTCTACACAGTTCCCTGAGCTCTTTAATTACCTTGTTGCCTACATCCTTAGGTATTAAGTTGTGCTTGACTAGGTTCTTTGTGTGTGCTATGAGAGCAGCAATTACATCCTTTGCTATAGCCTTATCTGATGATGTTAGCGATGATGTATACTTTAGTACCTTGCTACTGCCCTTACCTAAGAGCTTATCCCTGTACAAGAAATCACCAACTGATCAGCTTTTCCTTAACGCGTAGGCTGCCGTGCTCTGTAATCCCCACAGCTCCACGAATCCTTCTGCTAGCTTCTGGTCAAACTGACTTATGCTCTCGTAGGATGATAGCTTTAGATCGTAAAGTGCCTTGCTCGACTTTCTCCCTACTACCATTGCTGAGCCCTTATACAGCTTAATCTTCACCTCACCCTCAACGTTCTCACTTACCTTATCTATGAAGTACGTTAGCTCTTCCCTAAGGGGCTCAAACCACAGGCCATTGTATACTAGCCAGCTCCATGTAGTGTCAATTAATTGCTTCATGCTTAACTCCCACTTAGTCAGTGTTAGTTTCTCTAAATCGAAGTGCGCCTTGATTAGCGTAATCGCTGCCGGTGCTTCATATACCTCCCTGCTCTTAATACCCACTGTCCTATCCTCCATGTGGTCGATTCTGCCTACTCCATGCTTCCCAGCTGTCTTATTTAGCTCTTCAATTATCACTAGTAGGCTCTTTTTCTCGCCGTTAATTGCCACCGGAATACCTTTCTCGAACTCTATTGTTACGTACTCCAGCTTATCGGGTGTCTTCTCCGGGCTCTGAGTCCATAGAAATATGTCGTCGGGGGGCTCAGCATAAGGGTCTTCAAGAACTCCACCCTCAATACTCCTCCCCCAAAGGTTTTCGTCTATACTGTAGATTCCATGTGATACAGGTATTCCAGCTTTCTTTGCGTACTTGAGCTCCCAGTCTCTAGTTAAGCCCCACTCCCTAACAGCCGCAATAATCTTTGCTTCAGGGTAGAGTGACTTTATAGCTATGTCAAATCTCACCTGGTCATTGCCCTTGCCTGTACAGCCGTGTGCAATATAGACAATTTTCTCCTTCCGAGCTACTTCAACCACTTTCACAGCTATAAGCGGTCTTGCTAGAGCTGTTGAGAGCGGATAAACACCCTCGTAGAGGGCATTAGCCTTAATTGCAGGAGCTATATATTCATTAACGAATTCATCTTTGGCATCTACATAGTAGTGCTTAATAGCTCCAAGCATATATGCTTTTTCCTCAATTTTCTTAAAGTCATTCCTTTGACCTACATCTACAGTCACAGTAACTACTTCAGCACCTAATTTCTCCTGAAGCAACTTCAGAACAACTGATGTATCTAGACCTCCCGAAAATGCAAGTACTACTTTCACATAATGCACCAGTACGTTTATAAAAGAACTATTTTATACATTATGTAACATAAATGTAATTATTCAATAATATATGTTACATATGAAACATTACTTAGTCCTTCTTGCAGATATTATTAGGTCTTCTAGTATGCTGTATGCTCTAGATGCTTGCCTTCTATCACAAACAATTATTGTCTCCTTATAGCATGAAATTATCTGAGTTATGTTTATGCCATTACTAGCTAGTACCGTAGATATTAGCGCTATTACGCCTGGTGTTTTAGTTATTTCCTCAGGGCTAATTATTACTATTGCTGTTTGATCATTGAGATACTCCATTATACTCTCCCACCCAAGTAAGTTAATTATGTCTTTACTCACCTCTTTAGCAGCTATTATAGTGAATGTTACAGTTCCTTGAGTTAATTGAAAGAATCTTGCTCTCTCCATTATTTTTATTACTTGAGCCATCTTAGGTAAAACCACATTCCTGTAAGCACTAATAACTACTAAATCTGTTTGGAGCTCTACAACTGAGGAAGCTATTATACTTCTAATTCTGCTGTCTAGTGACGTATATACTCCTTCAAGTTCTTCCCGTAATCTAATTAAGGCCATCTTAACAGCACCTAATGATGCTTCGCAACCCTTATTACTTAACTCATTCTGCAGGTAGCGAGCTAATGCGCTATAGTTAACTAAACCCAAGGCAAGACATTCCCTGAGAAATGGTCGAGACATTACGAGGTTTCTAACCGCATTAGCTACACTTGAGGGCCTCCCCACTGCTTACCACACATATTAATATACTATAAGGAGATTAAAGAAAAAGCATTGTGTCTAAGCTTACCTAAGCGTTAAGCTAATTACTAAAATAATGATGACTTAAACATGTCACTACTCAGTTATCGACGAATTTGCTGCATAACCAAGCACACTTACAGTTTCTAGAAGTTTATTCTGTTGTTTCAAGTCAGTAATTTAGCTTACGTAAAACTTATGTATCTGTAAAACGTAACTAGATAATCAGGAATGTTAATACCTATAATTCATTGGGAATAGGATCCCTTAGTATAGACATACCTAAAGGTAGTTACATGTGGAGATAGCTCACTAATAATGACGCTATTGTGAAGTACATTGTTAGTCCGGTAGCATCAGCAACAGTTGTTATTAATGGAGCTGAAATGACGGCTGGGTCTAGTCCTAATCTAGCTGTTACTATGGGTAGCATAGCACCCATAATACTACCTACGTAAACTACAAGTATTATAGCTAATCCTAGTGTTAAAGCTACTAGTGCATTACCACTCATTACATACCCTATGGCAAATGCTATAGGTGATAAGAGTAGGCCCATAACAAGTGACGTTACTGTCTCCTTAGCAATAATCCTAAAGGCATCACTAATGGAGAGCCTAGCCTCACCCATGGCTAATGACCTAATAACCAGTGTTGCTGCCTGCGAGCCTGCATTACCTCCAGTATCTGTAAGTACTGGAATAAAGAAAGATAATGCTATGATTGCAGACAGCAGAGTCTCGTACCTGCTTATAATTGTCACGCTTATTAGATCTCCTAAATATAAAGCCACAAGCCATACAATTCTCTTACGGACTAATTCACGAATCCTCGCTGCCAAATAGGGTTCACGTATCTTTACCGTGCCACCGAACTTAACGAGGTCCTCGGTCGCTTCATTAACTAATACGTCCATGATATCATCAGCAGTGATAGCTCCTAATAAGACACCTTCATCATCTATAACAGGAACCTCATCTAAGTCATACTTAACAACTAGCTTAGCTACTTCTTCCTGATCCATGTTGGCTTTAACGGCAATATAATTCCTTATCATTATATCCTTTAATTTCTTACTTCGAAGTGAGGTGAGGAATCTCTTTATATCAATTATCCCCTTTAACTTTCCTTTGCTGTCTACTACATAAATATACCTTGATGTGTCATATCCTTCAAATTCCGACCTAGCTATAAATTCCTCTACCGCTTCTCCCACCAGTCTTTCTTCGTAAAATACCGGAATCCTCGAGGTCATGATACCTCCTGCAGTTTCTGGCGGATACTTAAGTATGGGTCTTACCTCAGCAATTTTCCAGGCTGGCAGCTCCCTAAGTAGCGCTATCCTAAGTGATGGTGGGAGGGTATTCAAGAGATCTGCCAGTTCATCGACCGGCAACTCAATAGCTATTCTGGCAAGCCTTCTAATGCCTAGTACCTTTATTACGTCATTTAATACCTGCTGTGGAAGCTTAGCTATTATCTCCACATACACACTGTCTGGTATCATGACAGCCAGCTTTCTTCTATCTTCACTATCAAGGCGTTCAAGTATGTCTATGAAATCCTGAGGTCTTAAGACCTCAAGTATTTTGAGCTTCTTAACTCCTTTCTCTAACTCCTCCCTAATTTCCTCAAGCATTTCTTCCATATTCTCCTGGGCATTCATACGGCTACCACCTACTAAATTTACATAATAAGGCAAGGTATTTTACTGTAATTGATGGATTTAAAGGAATAAACTAAGTAAATGCACTACCCACAACATAAGCAATAAAGGAGACAAGCGCAGCTACAGACACCATGTAGATTATTGAAAAGATAGCCCACTTAAGACTCTTTGTTTCCTGATATATCACAGCAACTGTAGCTAAGCATGGTACATAAAGCATTAGGAATAGTAGTATGGCTATGCCCTGCGCTGGCGTTAAGTTAAGTGTACGGAACACTACCTCTTCACTAACTCCTTGCATAATAGCTATTGCTGAAACAAGTCCCTCCTTAGCAACAAAACCATTAATAAGGGCAAAGCCTATCCTCCATGACGTATCGTGATCCAGGCCATATAGCACTGAGAGAGCTGGAGCTAATGCTGCTCCAGCTAATGCAGCATAACTTTCTGACGGATTAGTTGCGGGACCAACTGGTCCATAAGAAAGTAAAAACCATGTAACCACACTGAGTGCAAATATTATGATGCCTGCTTTCTTAAGGAAGTGCTTTGCTGAATCCCATGCAAGCCACCAAACAACCTTGATATTTGGCTTATGGAGTGGTGGTATTTCTATTAGCAGTTCAGGCGGCTCTCTAACTCTAAATATCGCGTATCTTAGGAGAAGTGAAGAAAGAAGAAATACTACTATACTCACAGTATACGCTAAGGTAATAGCTCCAGCTTGCTGAATGGGTGACGTAAAGAATGCTGAAACAGCAAATAAAAGTACTATTAATCTTGCTTGGCATAAAACATAGGGTAGAGATAGAACCATTTGTAATCTTTCAGCCTCATCAACAGCTACTCGAGAACCCATAACGCCAGGCACATTACATCCTAGTGAAATAAACATTGGATATGCAGCCTTACCTGAAAGCCCAAACTTGGAAAAGAAATTATGTAATGCTAAAGCTATCCTAGGTCCTAAGCCGGAATCCTCTATGACCGCCATTATAGCTGATATCGTAAGTATTAGAGGAAAGAATGAGAGTACAGCACCCACACCACCTATTATTCCATCAGCTACTAAGCTCGCAAGTAATTCTGAGGCAGGTGCTATAACATCCTTAACCACACATGCTATATAATCAAATAGAGCCGTCAGTAAACCACTAAGGCTATAGCTTTCAATAACTTCAGCTATGTATGGAGCACCTGCTAAGTCAGCTACTACGTTTAAGGGAAAGCCCAAATTTATTATGAATGCAATAACGAATACTAGAAATACAGTGAGAGCGCTAATTACTGGCCCCAGAACGGGTACTTGAAATACCCTATCTAAGTAGCTGATCCTTGCGGTTACATGAACCCTCACAACCACGTCCTTCAGCAACGAGTCCGTGAACTCATACCTACTAGAAGCTATTACTTCCTCAGGTAATTTATTTAGTATTCGTTTTATTTCCTCACGATATTTCAGTGTTTTTTCGACGATATATTCAGCTCCAATACTCCTCACTAATTCAGCAACATCTTCATCACCTTCAAGTAGCCTAAGCGCGAGCCAGCGCTTAGGATAGTTGGAAAGCTCCTTACATGCTGCTATGTCAGCTTCTAATTCATTAAGATATGTTTCAATACCATCATACTTGATTCTAATGACATCCTTCCTAATTCTTCTACCTTCAGCAACATCTACTAGTGCATTAATTAACTCCCTTAAGCCAGACCCTTTAATAGCAGACACAGAAACTACTGGCACGCCTAACTTAGCTTCAAGCTTATCTACATGAATATGTAGTCCCTGACTATGGGCTAGATCAGACTTTGTTAGTGCAATAACCACCTTCGGAGTTAGCTCAAGTATTTGAATCGCCAAATAAATAGTTCTCTCAGGAGCTGTTGAGTCAACTAAAACAAGTACAACATCCGCATTACCTGAGAGTAAATAGATCCTTGCAATTTTTTCATCGAGTGTTAGTGCACTTAGACCGTAAATCCCCGGTAAATCAACAAAACATATTCTTTTGCCTCTAATTTCCCTAGTACCTACCTTCTTTTCAACCGTAGTTCCTGACCAATTGCTTACTCTAACACTTTCACCAGTCAGAACATTAAATAAAGTAGACTTACCTACATTAGGTTGACCAGCTACGGCAACAACTATATCACAGCTATAGGTGTCCGCACCCTCTCTGGCTAACTCCACAGGAGTGCCACCCTCCAATGAAATTTAGACACATCTAAATATATACTTTTGAGCAATCGCAAAAAGAACAGTCTTTTCTCATGCGGACTGCTTGGATTTTAGGGGTAAAAAGTTAGACTACTCTAAATATTAAAAAGTTCAGAATAACCACCACGCTGCATTAGTAGCCAACTATATGATATGAAATAGTCGAAAGCCCCTCTAGAGCCGGGGATTCTTCACATATCCGACGATGCGGATTCCCAACGGCTCTTCATCGGTCCGAGTATAGATAATACTTTGTATTAAATATTGATTTTAAAGATAAAATATTTTCTAGGGTATTTTCAATGAGCAGGGTAAGCCCACACAACATTTACCGCACGCACTAGCACTTTCTCTTAATACATATTGGTATTTTGCAGCTACTTCTGTTAATCTGCTAAAGCACTTGAATTTACCACCATTTGCCCATGATGAAAGCGCGTTAGTAGGACATCTTTTTATGCATTCACTACATGAATAACCTTTCTTCTCTAGGCAGTATTCTTCTTCAGGCCTAAGCGATTCTTCAATTACCGCTTCAGTTATCACTGTTCCTAACCTTACTGCACAGCCTTTGGGTGTTATTAGCATGTTATTCAAGCCAAATGTCCCTAAGCCACATACGTATCCTGCATGACGATGACTCCATGAAGCAGTAAGTGTCTTCCTGTCAAAGTCATGAGTTGGTTTTATAACAATACTCTTAAACCCTAGCTTTTTAAATTCCTCAGCTATCCTAATTCCTACTTTCTCAATAACTTTATTACCTATTACATACTCCTTAAGCCACTGAAAAGATGGCTCTGTACCTACTATGTTACTTTTTACAGCTTCGGTACTTAGCGGTAATGCGTACACTATTACACTTTTTGCTTGAGGTAGGATTTCACAGGGGGTACTCAGCCATGGATGTTTGTCCTTAAGAATTTTCCATAATGTGCTGTCCGCCTTACAAGACGCTACAGGTGCAGGTAGTCTAAACTCAATATTTACTTCACATATCTCTTCATTAAGTAGCTCATTTATTAGCTCGTATACTTCATCTAGAGAGAGTATGGACAATGGCCAGCACCTCTGCTAAATTACTGAGCTCAAATCCACTTCTTTTTCTTAAAGTACATGAGCATGACGGCACCTATCAAAGCCATTACTACAAGTATTAGTGGATAGCCATATGGATGATTAAGTTCAGGCATATTCCAGGGACTTATTTTAGTATTGAAGTTCATGCCGTAGATGCCTGTAATGAATGTTAATGGTATAAATATCGTACCAATTATCGTAAGGAATTTCATTATTTCATTAAGTCTATTACTTATACTTGTTAAGTACATATTGAGGAGATCGGCTATTCTCTCCCTACACGACTCAGCAATATCTACTACTTCAAGAACATTATCATAAAGATCCTGTATGTACCTATAGAGTTCCTCACTAGTACTTAAATACTCACTACTTAAGATCTCTCTTACAATCTCCCTTAAGCGCCATGAAGACCTTCTAAGATAAGTTAACTTCCTCTTAATTAATTGAACTCTTCTTAGATGATACTGTTTTGGATCTGTAACTACACCGTTTTCTAGTCCTTCTATCCACTCACTAATTAATTCTAAAATAGAGAAATACGAGTTAATTACTTCATCTAAAATTAAGTAGAGCATATATAGAACAGTAGTAGGCTCTTCACGTACTCTATCGATAATTTGAGCGGTCGGATCAGCATTGCTGCTAGCTATAGTTACTATGTAGTCTCTACTTATAATCACATGTACTGGGTAAAAGTTAATGCTAGCTGGTCCCTTGGCGTAATTAATGTACTCTAATGTAATGAACATCAAAGCGCGGTACTTTCTTAATCTAACACTAGTAGTCCTAGTGGGTACTGCTTGGGCTGCTGCTTTAGCAATAGATCTAGGTAGCTTGAGCACCTTCACTAATTCCATAATTAGATTTCTTGGTGCATTTCGTATACATAACCAGTAAGGCTTATATTCTGCAGTTAGTTCTTCTAGCTCCTGAATACTGCTTAAGATTTTCTGTTCGGATGGCTTATCTAATTTAACCAACAATAACTCAGGCGTTCTTTCCTGTAAGAGAGCACCTCTTTCACTCATAATTATCAAAGTATATGTTAGCTAGCACCACTAATTACATTATTAGAAAAATTAGGAAAATGAATTAGTTTACACTCAATAATTTAATGTATAAGGGCTATCCTTTTGCTATTAATTTAGCCTTCTCAATAACTACTTTCCTTAAAATGTTTACTGGCAATACACCTTCTTCAAGGAGCAGCTTATGGAATAATGTATGTGAGTATTTAGGACCTAGTATCTTTTTAACTTCCTCCTTCAGGGACTTAATTGCTCTCTTGCCGTAATTATACATAAGCTGATACGTCGGGTGCAAAGTATAGCGGAGCACCTCGCCTCTAGCTCCCTCCTCAGGCAAATATGCATCTCTTACTAACTTCTTAACACCTTCTTCGTAACTCAGTCCTTCAGTGTGTAGTTCTACATCTAAATATACCCTGACAGCTCTCCATAAAGCATCATGCCAAACTTTTAACCTATATTGTAGTGAGTTCTCTATACCTTCTTCAAGCATGAGTTCCTCACAATAGTGTGCCCAACCCTCAACAAAGTCGGGTGCATTTATTAATGCCCTTCTGGGGTGCGCCTTTATTTTAGCTATTATCAATTGTGTGTGATGTCCTGGGTAAGCCTCATGAATTATTGTGTTAATTGCATCGTATATATTGTGATGTGACAGCATTTCTTCATTTAGTGGTTGAGTAACATAATATATACCTGTTAATGTCGGTCCGAATAGCTCTGGGCTTTGATAAGCAGCAAATGGTATTATAGGTCTCATGAAGTCCGGTGTATTTATCAGTTTTACTCTCTCACCTTCTGGAAACTCAACAATTTTCTTCTGATAAGCAAATAGCTTTACTTTCTTCAATACCTCTCTGTACTTTATCATAAATTCTTTGATATCTGCTATATGTGCCTCCTTAAGCTTTTGCAGACCTTCCTCAATAGTACTTACGCCCATATCTTTAGCAGCTTCCTGCATTAAAGCTCGATACTTGCTTGCCTCTTCATACCCCACTCTCTTTAATTCCTCAGCAGATTCATTAATGAACTGCAGCCTCAGTAATTCTTCGAATAATTTCTTACCTATAGGCTTAAAGCCTGGATTTGCCTTACTTATTAAGCTCTTAATATTCTCAATAGCCTTCCCTATATTTTCTCTAGCCTTCTCTGCAACTTCCACTAATTCACTACTCCTCCACTCTTTCCCTACTTCTTTAATGGTTTCCATAAGACCAAAGAGACCTTGAGCAACCATTAAGCTATACTGGAGCCAGAGTGCGTAAGGTTCATCAATAGCTCTTATGGATGCACCTAAGTACTTATCTATCTGCCTTAATCTTGAGGTAATAGCTATTACTTTATGGTCTTGAGGCAGCCACTCATTAATAATTATAGGGAATACAGCAGAGCCAACAATCTCAACACCAATCGGGTGCATTCTCCAAGTAGGCCAATCCTCAAGTGACACTTTCATTATCTTTAATTGATTAAGGATAACTGGAAAATCAATAACTCTTTCACCAGTCAGTCTTGACGCATCAATACTTTCAAACCTCCTTATGAAATCCTTAATAATTCCCAGCCACTTCAAGACAGCATCTTTGCTTAAGTCAGGCACTAAAGTATCATATTGGTGCAGACCTAAATAGGTACCCATTAACGGATATGCTTTTAGAGACTCACGAATGAGTTCCTCTATTAGCTCATCAAAAACTTCATCCGCCTGAGATACCAAGTTACACACCGTAAAACATACAGCAAACTAATTAAATAAATCACTCTATTTCGCATTCTAATTCCTAATAATTATCCATAAATAGTGGTGGGCCCGCGGGGACTTGAACCCCGGACCTCCGCCTTGTAAGGGCGGCGTCCTAACCAGGCTAGACGACGGGCCCAGAAATATCGTATATACCGGATTCAAAAGTTTTTCTTACTTGTCTGGAAGGTGTGTAGAAACAATAAAAGTGTTGATGAGGGCTTGACCTTGGCGAAATTATGAGGAATTTCGCCAAGGTTCTGTCCTCCCTTAAGCTACTGCGCGGCTTTTACGTTAGGTTAGGATGGAATGATAGGGTCCTTGAAGTAGACAGCATATTTGATGAAGCATTTAAAGAATTCGTAACTTATGGTGAATTAGCCTAAATGAAACTTAGTTTTTACTTCATCTACTGGTACAACGTCAATTAAGTTCTTATGTTTCAATATTTCTGCCTTGACTCCATATAGATCCTCGAGAAGATCACTCTTAATTACTTCTTCAGTAGCACCTGCTGCAAGCAGCTTACCTGACTTAATTGCTACTACATAGTCAGTAAAGTTAAGTAACGGACTTAACTGATTTGAAGCAATCATAATCAGACTCCCCTTACTCACTAATTTCCTTAAGTACTTCAAAATCCTTATTTGGTACCTCAAGTCAATATGCGAGAGTAGTTCATCAAATAGATATACCTTAGAAGACCTAGACAGCCCTCTCACAATCAAGGCTCTTTCTAACTCACCAGTGCTCACTTCCCATATCCTCCTGCTTAGCAATTCATTTAGGTCAAACATACGAACGTGGCCTTCAAGCAATTCTAAGTCAATACCTTCTGAGCTCAATAATAGGTCACCTACAGTAACGTCTACAGTAGATGTTATTGTAGCTGGTACATATGTCACATACTTAACCCTTTCCCAGGGTCCGAGGTCCCTAACCTCAACACCATCAATTATTATTGATCCGCTATAACTGAGCATTCCTGCAATTGCCTTAAGTAGTGTTGACTTGCCTGCGCCATTAGGTCCGATTAAAGCAACGAGTAAGCCAAATTTTAATTTTAAGTTAATGCCAGTTATTGCTCTAAACCTCCCATATAGAACCTCAAGATCCTTAACCACTAGCATATCTTCTCATCCTCATTAGCACGACAGCTAGCATGGGCCCACCAATAGCAGATACAATAACATTCACCGGCATGTCTAAGGGCAGAAACATAGTCTTTGCTGCTGTGTCAGATAGTAATAGCAGTACAGAACCTGTAATTAAAGATATAGGTAAAACATACTTAATGTCGCCACTACCTACTAACCTCCTTGCTATGTGAGGTGCAGCTAAACCTATAAAACCTATAACACCAAACCAAGCAACAGAAATAGATGCTGCAAATGCAGCTAAACCCGTCATAATTCTTCTCAATTTCTTGGGGTCGTAGCCCAATTCCTTAACAAAGTCGTCACTTATGTTTAAGGCATTAAGAATCAATATGTACTTGCGGATAATTAAGTACCCAGTAGTTAGTACAATTGCGCAGGTAACTAATTCAATAAATCCAGCACCTATCAAGCTTCCCATAGACCATGCAAATATCTTGTGTATGTCGTAGAGGATAAGATACTGAGGCAGTAGTGACAGCGAATACAAAGTAGTACCTACTGCAACACCACTTAGTACAATAGAGGTTGGCGTGTAGCCAGCTCTCACAGCAATAGCGTGAGTCAGTGAGTAGGCAAGAAAACCACCTATAAAAGCAGCTAATGGCTTAATAATAAAAACTAGTGGCAGGTGGGATGGAAATAAAAATGTTAGCGTGACAGCAAATAGCGCACCCGATGAAATTCCTAAGAGGTATGGGTCGCCAAGAGGATTCCTAGTACATACCTGAATTAGTAAGCCAGAAACCGATAATAACGACCCGACGAGTAGTGCAGCAATCATCCTAAATAGCCTAAACCTATATATTCCAGCGGCAGAGTACATTCCTTTTAACGTAACATCCAGCGGATTAAGTACAACAGTACCTAGTGCTAGGTGCGTTAAGGAGGCAAGAATTAGTACTATAACTAAAAGTATTAGGATGTAAGTGAAACGTCTGTACCTACGAATTAAATATTCCCTAACACCGGGGCTTCTGTAGGTGAGACTGCCTTGCAGAATAATTCACCTGCTTCAACACTTAAGCAGATGTCCCATGACCCAACCACGTTATTGTCAATAACACTGGGCACTACGCTTATATTAAATGCTCCAGGATACAAGACCCTTGCTAGTACTTCAATAGCGATAATAATTCGGGGCCCAGGTCTAACAATTATATCTTCCAGCGTGCCTTTAAACAAGTAAATTTTTCCTTCTTTAATAGCTGTTATATTACTCCAGCCTTCCCTCGATCTAATTCTATTTATTATATTCTCGGGCGGGCCGAAGCTGCCGTACATAGATGTTGTTAGTATTACATCTGGGTTCCTAGCTATTATTTCTTCAGGTGATGCCGGAAAGTAAGGTGTTTCTATATCATTAAATATGTTTTTGCCGCCAGCCAACATAATAACATCATTAATAAACGAGGATCTTCCAACAGTCCAGTAGTCAGGGTACACCTCAAAGTATACTTTTAGGGGCTGAGAGCCTGTCTTGTTCAGGTATTCATGAACTATTAAGTATGTCTTCATTAATCTGGACTTCAGCTCCTCTATGAGCTCCACAGCACTATCTCCTCTATTAACTATTATACCAATTGTTAAGATGCCCGTAAACACATCTTCGATGGACCTATCACTTAAGACATAGACAGTAATTCCCATACTGGCTAACTCCTTAACAAATCTCTCCTGAACCCCCGTTGTCAAGAAGACTACGTCTGGCTTTAGCAATGCAATTTTTTCTAAGTTAATGGTGCTAAAGCCTCCAATTACCTCTATGGTTCCATTCTTGACAAGCTCCTTCACAACTGGCGGGTAATTTGAAAATTCATCAACACCCACTATTCGATTTCCCGCACCTATAGCAAAGAGTATCTCCGTAATAGAGGGTGCAGCTGAAATTATTCTTCTTGGTTCATGAGTAATTATTACCTGACGGCCTAGCGCATCAGTGAGTACCATAGGGTATTTAAGTGAGGTAATATACTCCTTAATCATAACTAAGGACTTCTCTAGTTCGCTATACTTTAGTGAGACTTCACTCACATTAGATACTACGGTAGTTAAGACCATGCTTAAATTCTCGAGCTTACTCCATGTAATTTCCAGAGACTCATTTACATACACTAGTGACTTTTCTATGCTAGCTACTTTATTCTCTAATCTATTCAGCTCTTCATTAGTACTTGAAATACTTGAGCGGATTTCCTTGACCGCGTTTCTCACATCCGAAATATTGCTCTGTACAGCTATGAAGCCCTCCCTAATACTGGCAATAGCAGTACTTAGCATACTACTCTGAAAATGAAGAACCACGACGAAAACTACGGAAATAGCTATTATAGTTGCAGTGAATAAAGCGGTTATTCTCTTTGAATTGACCATATGGATACCCTATCCAAAAGGTGTGAAAGAGAATTAAAAACTTTTCTTTAGAGCTTAAATCTACTAAAGGAGAAAATATCGGACTTAGTTTATTATGAAATAGGAGCTATGGTTTATGAATTGGTCATGATGAATGAGGCAGTATCTTCTGTATCTTTTCCCCTATATGTAAGTAAACCTCTATGTAGTCTGCTAATCCGCTGGTCTCTATTTTGGGCTTAAGTACTTCCTCAACTTGAAATAATCCTGCGTAGTCATTCATTACTATTTCTATTTTCACAGGTACATTTACACCTTTATCAATTAATACTTGTTTAATACTTATAGCTGATACAGCATGCATTTCAATTTTACCTAATTTATATGGTATCCTAGCTCTACCCTCAGCCATGTCCGTTCCATCAGCAATTTTGACCACGCCCGCTTCCATCGTTAGAGCGTTAGTACTAGACTCAGTAGCATAAATGGCATGCATTACCTCAGATTTTAGGTAGCATCTCAGCTTACCCCTATCAGTCATTATCTCGGGTAGAATTCTATCTAATATATTACCAGCTAACAGTACCCCTAGATGTTCGTGATTAATCCTATGGACAGCATTGCCTATATCATGTAAGTATGCCGCTAGCAGTACAATTAACTTAACCTCCTCAACATTTCAAGCTGTACCGAAGGCTAATGTTGTCGGCTTAATTCCTGACTCAAGCAATAAATTAAGAATCTCGAGAGCTGATCCAGCCACTATCCTAGAGTGAACAACTCCATGATCATTATATTTAAGTCTACCAACAGCCATAATATTAGCCATCTTAATAGTTTCCTGAATCTCGTTATCACTTTCTAGCAGCTCCCAAGCCCTCAACAAAACCTTGGAGTCTTTGACGTGTCCATATATTAAATTCGGTGAAACAACTACTGCCATCTAAAACATACCCCTCATTAAGCGATTTGGACTTTATTAAACTGTGCACTAATACAGAAAAAGCACAGAAAATTAGTATTAGTCAGACGAGGATAATTTAATCATTGAGTTCATTTCGGCTCTTCTTCATCATCTAATATACTTTTCTTAATGCAGCATTTATTCCTTCATGTTAAGTAAGTGCAGAAATATATCTCCTGTAAGCAATTAATACTTGCCAAGATGCTGTGAGTTACCGGCACTGATTGATGATGACCCTAGACCAGTCTGAGGATCTTATTTGCTTATCAGAAGAACCACTATGTCATTTACATTTGTTCCAGTGTACCCTGTAATTATAGTTCTCCCTAGTTTCCTTAAGGCTGTGTACGAGTCATTTCTTTGTAAGTACTCTACTAGGCTAATACCGTTCTTTAACGCCTCCGAGTATGTCTCGCCATCAACTATAGCACCTGCAGCATCACTTACGCCGTCGATGCCGTCCGTACCTACCGACGCAAGGACAGCGTTCTTTAATCCCTTAGCGTTTATTGCAAATGAGAGAGCTAGTTCCTGATTTCTCCCCCCTATTCCATCACCTCTAACTGTAACTGTAGTCTCACCACCTAACAGTATAACTGCCGGCTTCCTAATAGGCTCATCATAAATTACTACATGTCTTGCTAGACCTGCTAAGAACTTACCTATTTCTTTTGCCTCTCCCTCCATCATGGAGGTGAGCACTATGGTGTTATAGCCTAATTGGCGAGCTTTAACTTCCATGGCCTTTAAGCTAATGATGTTACTAGCAATAATGTTATTACTAACCTTATCAAAAACTTTGTGTCCTGGCTTAGGTGTTTCAGGTATTTCTCCCCTTATACCTTTATTAATAACTGTCCTAATACTCTCAGGTACTACGTTCCACAAACCCCTGTACTTTAGCACCCTAGCTGCATCGTGAAATGTTGTTGTGTCCGGTGCCGTCGGACCTGATGCAATAAATTCAATAGGATCACCGACAACATCTGAAACTATGAGAGCTACTGTATATGCAGGGTAAATCAACTCAGCTAACCTGCCACCCTTAACCACACTGACATGCTTCCTAACAGTATTTATTTCTCTAATATCAGCACCTGACTTTAAGAGGAGCTTATTCAATTCTTTCAAATCACCTAATGAAATAGGAGGCGTAGGCTTCTCGAATAATGCTGAACCACCACCGGAAATAAGTACAATAACTAAGTCATTACTGCCTACATTTTTGATTAAATTGAGAACTTCCTCGGTCGACTTTAAGGTATTTTCGCCAGGTATCGGATGATCGCCTCTAAGCACCCTTAATTTCCTGAACTTAATATTACAGGGTATTTCAGGAGCTATAATGATGCCATCATTTATTAAATTACCTAGTATCTCCTCAATACCCTCACCCATTTTAACTGATGCCTTACCAAACCCTACCACATATATCTTGCCTTTAATTTCGAAAACACGATCACCTATAATTAAGGTATTATCCTTAAGGGCAATGTTCCTAACTACAGCTAACTTGGGGTCAACCACCTTTAGCCCAGTTTCAATTAAGTTAATAACTACCTCATGACACTTATTCCTAGTTAATTCGTTAGCATTCTTAATTAATGACATAATCTAACTCCAGGACGTAACTAAAGCGAATCTCCCTAAAAGAAGTTGCTGTAGTTATTGATGTTTCTTCCATCGTCAATCGTCGAATTCAAATTTACCAACTACCTTAAAACTTATTAATATTAGCTCCATACTAGAGCTTAGAGATGAAACAATGAAACGCCTTCTAGATATTAAGGATGTTATTGAA
>CAYZJX010000015.1:0-17120 GCA_964479035.1 uncultured Desulfurococcaceae archaeon | reverse complement strand
GCATTAAGCACGGCTGTTAATGAAGTAAGCAGTAGTGAATTTATAGTTATTTACGCTGACATATTCTTTGACTACAGTGACTTAAGGAAGCTGACTGAGTTAAGAGGTAATGCTGTTTGTGCATACAGAGTTGCTGATCCAAGCAGGTATGGAGTTTTAGTATTTGAAGGTAACCTGTTAAAGAAGATTATTGAGAAGCCTAGCAAACCTCCTACGGATCTAGTTAATGCTGGAATATATAAGCTCAACAAGTCAATTACTAAATACCTGAGGGAGTTAAAGCCGAGTCCCAGAGGGGAGTACGAGCTAACTGACGCAATTAATGCTGCATGTGCTCAAGAGAGTTTTAAAGTTGTTGAACTAGGTTACTGGGCCGACATCGGCAGGCCTTGGAAAGTACTCGAAGTTCATAAATATTTACTTAGTAAGTTAAAGAAGTCAGAAATTAAAGGTGAAGTCGAATCTAATGTAGTATTAAAAGGTGCCGTTTTTATTGGAGAGGGTACAGAGATTGCCTCTGGAACTTACATTAAAGGACCCGCATGGATAGGTAAGAATGCAGTTATCGGCCCCAATGCTTACATAAGGCCTTACGCTGTAATACTAGATAACGCAAAGATAGGATTCAATGTAGAGGTAAAGGAAAGCCTCATCATGGAGGGAGTTCATGTGTCACACCAGGCGTATGTGGGTGACTCTATAATTTGTGAGCACAGTAATCTAGGTGCAGGAACAGTGCTTGCTAATTTAAAATTCGATGAATCTGAGGTTAAGGTATTTATTAAGGGTAAGAGAGAGAGTAGCGGTAGAAAGAAGTTAGGAGCTTTGATTGGTGCTTATGTAAAAACGGGTGTTAATGTGTCGGTCTTTCCAGGAGTGAAGATTGGTGCTTATTCATGGATATACCCGGGGGTTACTGTAAGACGTGATGTGCCGCCTTGCACTATAGTTAAGAGTGAAGATGTTTTAGAAGAGCTGAAGAAATATTGCAGGATCGACCTTAGTGTCTGGCAGTAGCCGATACCACCTTAATTACATCACAATCTCTTAAAACATACGATGCACCAACCTTCTTATTTTCCTTAGCTAATATAGCGTGAAGGAAGCCCTTACCGAGGTCTGTATGTATCATGTACGCTAATTCACTTGCTGTGGTTCCATTTCTAACTAAGTAAGCATCTGGAAGTACATTGCCTTGACTATCAGTAAATTTATTTATATTTTCTACAGGGTAAACCACTATCATATTCAGTACTTCAAAGATAGCTTTATTTAGAGCTTGCTGAACCCCGGTTCCTCCGTACTTCTCCATGAATTTAGATATCATTTCTAATGCCATTAATTGTTTTTGATTTAATTTACTCTTATCTATGATACTGAATGAGTCATCTCCAGGCAAGTACTCAATTAGTCCAAGCTTAGCGGCCTTTCTCAAAGCTAATTCAAAAACAGCACTGGCAGGTACTATGACTCTGCTACTACTAAATTTCTTGACAGCTCTCTTCAAATTATCCTCAGCTACAGGAATGTCCATTTTGTTAGCAATAACTATTATTGGTTTTGAAATTTCCCGTAATTTCTTGGTGAAGAGCTTAAGTTCTTCTTCACGCCATGATCCAGGTTTTGTGCCCTCTAGCTTAGCTTCCTTCAAAGCCCTAACAACATGTTCCTTTCTTATAGATAGTCCTGAAACTCTCTTTGCAAGTGCGTCAACTACTTTATCCCATGGCATGGTGTCTAATGATCGAGAAAATCTCACCCAGTCTCTGGATATAATGCCGTAAAACCACTCATTAACTTCAAACTCTATAGATTCTATATCCTCGAGAGGATCATGTGTTCCTGGCTTTACGGGGTTGCCGTCTTTGTCAGTGGAGCCAGCCATATCCACTACGTGCAATAGCACATCAGCCTGCCTTAAGTCATCCATAAACTTATTGCCCAATCCTCTTCCTTTATGAGCACCCTTAACTAATCCCGCAACATCCATTAGTTTTATGGGAATGAATCTTACACCCTTAATACAGAGTGAATTCTTTGGATTGCATTCAGGTAAGCCCAATAGTAAGTGCGCGCACGGCTTCCTGACGTAAGCTATACCTATATTAGGTTCTATGGTTACAAAGGGTCTATTCTCTATCTTAACAGGCAGCAGTGTTGCTGCTTGAAAGAACGTTGATTTGCCTACGTTTGTCTTACCTATTACTCCAACAATAGGTACCGATGGCGGCGTCTACTTCACCTCAACTCATAAAATAACAGAACTGCTTTTTAACCCTGCTAGTCAATTTCTTTAGAAGTAGAGGTGTCAAGCAAAATGGCGAAGTCAATGTACCATCACATAGCGGAGCTGTGGAAGAACCCTTACGAGGGTGAGATGAAGGGGCTAATGAGACAAAGGCTTATTGAGTGGAGAAAGCAGCCAGCAGTAGTTAGGGTTGAGAAGCCGACTAGATTGGATCGTGCTAGGGCTATAGGATATGAGGCTAAGCAAGGATTTATTGTAGTTAGGGTTAGGGTCAGAAAAGGCGGTATGAGGAAGCAGAGGCCTAAGTCAGGTAGAAGACCTAAGAGAATGGGTGTTTATGGTTATGCTCCAGCAAAGTCACTTCAACTGATCGCTGAGGAGAGAGCTGCTAGGAAGTACCCGAACTTAGAAGTTCTAGGAAGCTACTATGTAGGTGAGGATGGTATGTATAGGTACTTTGAGGTAGTGCTTGTTGATCCACATCACCCAGCAATACAGGCAGATAGGGACATTAATTGGATTACTCAGCCAAGTCAGAGGAGAAGGGTGTTTAGAGGTAAGACACTTGCAGGTCGGAGGATGAGGGGCTTATTGAAGAGCAGAGGCTTAAGAGGAACTCATAAGTGGAAGTGGAAGAAGAAGGCTAAAGAAAGGAAGCTTAAGAAGAGGCATGAGGCATCAAGAGGTGCTAGATTAATAGTTCCTAAAGATCTAGCTGAAGAGCTAGGTATTGAGAAGTAATAGCCATGAGGAAGGTTAAGGTACTGCATATGGTATTGAAGGTATTCTCACATGCCACTGAGGACGTAAGTAAGGTAAGGAAGGCTGTTGTAAATATTATACCGGAGGAACTAAGAAATAGGATTTCGCTAGATGAGGTAGTTACAAAAGGTCATCACGGTAATGAAATTAGGGTACTTACATTAAAATTAAAAAAGAGAGAAGCGTTAGAGACACTTAAACATATACTCTGTAACATGAGTGAAGTAGAGAGAAATATATTACTTGTTACCCTAGACACTAGGGTTGAGCCGCCCTCTCACCTGTACTTAAGATTAAGTAAGCAAGATGCTTACAGAGGGTCAATAAAATTGCTAGACTCAGGTGATGTCATTAAATTAGCTGTGACAATTGAAGGAATAACATCAGTGGATGAAATGCGTGATTTTTTAAGTAACTTGATTAAGGTGTGTTAAGATACCGGTCTATATAGATATGAGATATGGTAGTACGGAAAAATTAGATAAAGTAGCTTTAATTGCTAAGAAATTAGGATATAGAATAATGTGTGTTGAGGGCCTGAGTAAATCCCTTTTACTTAGTGATGTGTTATTTATTCCTAGAAAAACCTCAAGCGATATTAATGAATTACTGAAAATTAAGCGTAACACACTTAAGGTTTATTTAATTAACTCACCCAGTGACTTAAAGTCATATCCGAGATTGAGAGGGGTGGCAGCTTTAGTTTGCTTAAGTTGTAAAGCACTCAATGTTCTTACACCAAAACATGTAGAACGCCTGGTAGCACTAGGGCTTCCTATTGAAGTAGCTATTAGAGACATATACAAGGCCTTAAAGGAGCGTGGATATCTTAGAGGACTTGACCACTTAATAAGTACTGTTGAATCCGGTAAAGTAGAACTTATAGCATGTAGTGGGGCAAGTAAGCACTTAGAACTACTTCATCCCAAAGTAATTATTAGTACACTAATTGAGTTAGGGGTAGATGAGGTTAATGCGTTGAAGGCCGTAACATCTGCTCCAGCTAAAGTAATCAGAGGCCTAGAATATGGTGCCAGATAGTACCTCAATAACTGCTTTGGTGTTTCTGAGCTTAGTTCTCGCACTAGTGGCTATATTAGTATCGATATTTCTAATTGTTCGATACATGAGTATAGCAAAGCATTTGAAGCTAATTTCAGAAGCACTTAGTGGTAAGGCTCTTAAGAGGTTTGTCAAGGCAATTGAGGAAAGGAAATCAAAGAAAATTAGGAAGCGATACCTAATATTTGAGATTTTAATTTATGGTAATGAAGTAAACCCGCAATATTCCATGGAGAGAGCGAAAGTAGAAGGTGCTATAAAAGAGTCATTTAGAGAACTATTCGGCTCACTAGCACTATCGAGATCAGGGATTTCACTCGTTTACTTTAATGATAAGGACATGAAGGGTGTACTGCGCTTTAAGGCACCCTATAGGACAAAAATAATTACAGCATTGGGTTATGTCAAGGAAATTAATGGTGTTCGTGTAATTGTAGTTCCCCTAGGTATTTCAGGAACGCTCAAGAAAGCTCTTTCTAAACTTAGGAAATAATTAATTTCGTGTATGAAAATTAAGATTGATGTATACCGTATTAGCTCATCTCTTTGCGAGGAAGAGAATAGTCACTGAATTCATTATAATAACAGTCCTAGTTGTATTGCTAACTTACATATATCTCCTTAAGGAGTTTTCTACACCACTTCTGTACGGTATAGATGGCCCTTACTACTACATTCAGGTATCGTCAATTTTGGCGTCAGCACAGATGAAGTATTTAGATCCACCCTTATCATTTTACATACCCAAGGCTTACTCTATACTTCTAGGCGATGTTATTGCAGGGATTAAAGTAGGTTCAGTCATAATGACCTTGCTTGCTACATACGCTATATTATCCAGTGAGGTTCTCAACTAATTCAGCAGGAGGTATAGCTACTTCACTACTCTACCTGCTGTCACCAATGCTTATTAGAATGATGTTTGACCTAATAAAGAACGCGATGGGCCTAACTTTTTTAGCTTTTACATTACTTTTCTCCTACCTTACGTTACGTTACCGCAAGTTGTCCTACTCCGTACTTGCGTCACTTTTCATCGTCCTTACTGGACTAACTCATATACTTGACTTTGGTGTGACTTATGCTGTAATTTTGTTTCTCCTAGTATTTACTATAATATCTAATAGGAAAGAACTGAAGTATCTCATATTACCTTTTGCAGCATCTACAGTAATCTTAATGCTTGGTTTCACATATTACAGCTTAATGGGAGGTGACCCCTATAAGGGTATAGCATTTGTTGAAGCAATGCTTAAACAGCTGCAACATCCACTAGTTATGTTAAGTTCAGTATCAGCCGCAATTTACTCTCTAGCAATTAGTACTGCTGGAATTTTGCTAGTACTTATGCGGAAAAACTTTAGGGAAGTAGATTGTAGGTTTATACTATTCATTTCGCTGGTTCTTATGTGCTTAACATACCATTAATACCACAGCAATTCTTCTGGAGATTTAATCTCATGACGGTGATTTTAGCCCCGTTAATTATTGGTGTAGTAGTAGGCAGTATTAATAGAATTAAACTGATATTAATTATTACGCTGGTTATTTTAGGTTTTGTGACGCCTCAATTTGCCGAGTAATTTCACTATATACAACCTAGTATAAGCTTTGAGGAGTATTGCGAGCTGAGGTACGTTACAAGGTATGTTACGTCGACCATAGCAGGTAATATAGTGTTTTTAGTTCCAGACATAAGACTGAAATATTGGGTTGAGACTCTCACACCCAATGCTGTCCGCTCGCCAAATGAACCGTCTTCAAATACTGCAGTAATTATAATTGTTGAAAAACTTGGAAAGCACCCACCTTTGCCACTTAAGGCTAGACCTATATATAGCGGCAATTATATTAATGCATACTTAATAATGCCCAAATTACTTCACCTTAAAATCTCAGTGGATTAAGTTTCTAATTAGGGTCAGATCGTCGCGAGTTCTTCACTAATCCTTTTGGAGCGGCTTCATCATCCTTAAGTTAGTGATCTAGTAAGTTAATAAAGTCTTTATTAATTTTGTAATAATCATGGAGTGGGATGATGTCACCGTCAGTGGATGAGCTGGTGATTTATGGGACCCTCTCTGACCATGTTGGTGGCTTTTTATGAAGGAGAGAATCAAAATTAAGGTTCTTGCTAAAGTACTTTACGAGGTTCTAAGCCATAGGGTATCAATTGATGTAGCATTTAAGAGGGCTTGTAGGGGTATAAGACTTCGTGGTACTGTCGAGCGCGAGTTGCTGTACGAGTTAGCTAGGAGATTTGTATCTGACTATCAGAAGCTAAGATGTGTCTTAGGTGAAGTTAAAACTTATGGCAAGCTCGTCAGAGTATGGCTAAGAGGTGTTAGTGATGAAGGACTTCCTCCTTACTGTAGGTTATCTTATAGCAAGTGGTTTTATGATAAGGTAGTCTCACTTTTAGGCGAGAAAGAGGGCAAAGAATTGCTTACATCCATGAATAAGAAGGTATGGTGGCTGAGAATTAATACACTAAAGGCATCTGAAGAGAAAGTACTTAGGTTGCTTGAGCGTGAGGGTGTCGAGTACGTAATTGATGAAGAATATACTTTTCTTGTGAGAATTGAGAAAACCCCTAAACCTATTAGACTCCTCAAACCTGTTAAAGAGTACATGGCAATACCTCAGGACAAGGCATCTGCGGCTGTTATAGATGTACTCTCACCCGAAGCAGGAGACACCATTATAGATATGGCAGCTGCTCCAGGAATGAAAACATCGCTAGTTATGATGCTGACAGAAAATCGAGCTAAGGTAATAGCTATTGACATAAGTTATAGGAGGATTTTATTGATGAAGAACTTGCTGAAAAAGCTCAATGTTGATTTGTCCAGGGTACACTTGATTGTGAGCGATTCATCAAGAATACGTTTCCCAAAGTACTCGAATAAAGTTCTTCTTGATGCACCTTGCTCAAACTCAGGTGCTGTGAGTAAGGATCCAGCACTAAAAACAACATTAACTGAGGGCAAGGTTAAGTATTATGCATTAAAGCAGGCTGAACTCTTGAAAAATGCGTTACAGGTAAGTGATGTAGTTGTTTATTCAGTATGTTCAATAATGCCTGAGGAAGGAGAATTAGTTGTGTCACTATTTAGAGATAAGGCAAGGCTTGAAAGAACTCTTAAGTGGACTTCTGAAGGGTACAGGGGGCTGCCCTTAAGTAACAAAGTAATGAGGTTATTTCCGCATAAGCACATGACAGAGGGATTCTTCATAGCTAAAATGCTTACCAAATACTAGGGAATGTATTTCAGCAAAAGTATTTTACTTCATAAGCTTTAGTACTTTAAGGGAAATACTTGATTCAGTCACAGATAGTAGAAACTTCAAAGGAGGTTCAATCTAAGAAGTTAAGGGCTATAGTTGCTAAATTAGGTCTAGATGGACACGACAGAGGAGCTAAGGTCGTTGCCCGCGCACTTCGTGACGCAGGTATGGAGGTGATTTACTTAGGTGTGCACCAGGCCCCTGAGGATGTTGTAGAGGCTGCATTAGAAGAGGATGCTGATGTTATAGGTGTTTCAATACTATCAGGCTCGCATATAGAGTTAGTCAACGACTTGCTTAAGTTAATGAAGGAGAAGAATCTCAATATACCCGTTGTTGTTGGCGGTATAGTACCCCCAGATGATATGAGGGAATTAAAGAAAATGGGTGTTTATGAGGTTTTAGGCCCTGGTACACCTTTAAGAAGAATAGTAGAGGTTTATAAAAAAGCTGCAAGGGAGCGTGGTAGGAGATGAAGTTAGATCACATAGGCATAGCTGTTAAAAATCTTGATGATGCAATAAAGTTCTATAAAGATGTACTTGGGTTAGAGCTTATTGAGAAAGAGGATGTCCCCGAGGAAAAAGTGAGAATAGCTATATTTAGAGTTGGTGAGGTTTTCATAGAGCTCTTGGAAGGTACTTCTGAGGACTCAGCAATAGCTAGATTCATTAGTAAGCGTGGTGAGGGTATTCATCACCTAGCAATAAGAGTAGATAATATTAATGAGATTTTAAAGAAGCTTAAGGAGAGAAATATACCCCTAATATATAGCGAGCCCAGGCTCGTAGCTGGCGGTAAGAGAAAAATAAACTTCATACATCCTAAGGCTACACATGGTGTGCTATTAGAAATTCTGGAGAGGTGTGAATAGTGAGTGATGTAAATAAGCTTAGGGAAAAGCTTCGGGAGTGGGAGAAAGAGGTAGTAGAGCCTATACTTAAGAAGCTGCCAGAACGTAAAGCTAAATTCCTGACTGAGGAGGGTATTGAAGTAAGAAGAATTTATACCCCGATAGATCTTGCAGAAAAGAATTGGGATTATTTAGAAAGGTTAGGCTTTCCGGGAAGTTACCCATTTACTAGAGGTCCTTATCCAACAATGTACAGAGGCAGGCCGTGGACCATCAGACAGTATGCTGGTTTTGGTTCGGCGGAAGATACTAATGCGAGATACAAGTACTTACTCAATATAGGTCAGACAGGATTAAGCATGGCGTTTGACCTACCTACTCAGTTAGGCCTGGACCCGGACCATAAGCTGGCCTGGTATGAAGTAGGCAAGGTAGGGGTTTCAATGCCTTCTGTTGTCGAAATGGACATAGTATTCAAGGACATACCAATGGATAAAATATCAACTTCTATGACAATCAATGCTACAGCTATCGAAGTTCTCTCAATGTACATAGCAGTTGCTGAGTCACGCGGTGTGAATAAGTCCACTCTTAGCGGCACTGTTCAGAATGATATTCTTAAGGAATACATTGCGAGGAATAACTACATATACCCTCCTGAACCCTCTATGAGGTATGCTACAGACCTGATAATATATGCGGCCAAGAACATGCCTAAGTGGAACTCAATAAGCATATCAGGTTATCACTTTGAGGAGGCAGGTGCTACACCAGCTATGGAAATAGCCTTTACCTTAGCTGACGCTATAGAATATGTTAAGTGGGTTCTAGAAAGAGGTAAGATACCTGTAGATAGATTTGCTCCTAGATTATCATTCTTCTTTGCCGCTAGAACGAATCTTTTTGAGCAGATAGCTAAATTTAGGGCAGCTAGGAGGATGTGGGCAAAAATAATGAAGGAGAGATTTGGGGCAAAAAACCCGAGGTCTATGATGCTCAGATTTCACACACAGACAGCAGGTGTTTTACTGACTGCCCAGCAGCCACTAGTTAACTTAATAAGAACTACTATTCAAGCACTAGCTGCTGTACTAGGTGGGACACAGTCACTTCATGTCAACTCATATGATGAAGCTCTGTCACTGCCAACAGAAGAATCGGTTAAGTTATCAATTAGAGTTCAGCAAGTGTTACTATATGAGGCAGGGGTAGCAGATACTGTTGATCCCCTAGCAGGCTCATACTATATTGAATGGTTAACCGATGAAATTGAGGAAAAGGCATGGAAAATTATAGATGAGATAGATAGACTGGGCGGAATGATTAGAGCTATTGAGTTGGGATATCCGCAAAGAGAAATTGCTAAGGCTGCGTATGAGTGGCAGGTAAAAGTTGAAAGAGGTGAAATTCCTGTAATAGGTGTGAACATATTTGCTGAAGAGGAAATACCGAGCATTAAAGTGCTTAAGGTAAATCCCGAGGTTAGGGAGAGGGTAGTTGGTAGGCTTAGGAAACTTAGAACTGAGAGAGACCAGACAAGAGTAAGGGATAAGCTAAATGTGGTAAGGAAGGTCGCAGAGAAGGAAGATGAAAATATATTTGAACCTATTCTCGAGGCAGTAAAGGCTAAGGCAACTTTAGGAGAAATATCTGGAGTACTTAGGGAGATTTGGGGCGAGTGGAAGGCTCCTGATGTTTTTTAAAGAAAATACACTATCTGTAAACGAGGAAGAGAGCTATACCTTCTTTTCCTTCCTTTAATCCGCGGATTAGGTTCCTATCTAGGTCAGCGGCCGCTTTAGAGGCGCGAATTCCCGCAGTGTTCGGTGAAGTGTAAGTTGACTTTCTAACAATTATTCTTGTCTCATCACTATATGATAGGTTCTGAGACCCTTTAGCAATGACAACGTCATGACCTACGCCCTCAACAGCTATTACAATGATTAAGGTACTATTATCACTCATCACTAACTTCTTAAATGTGCTATTAAAATCTACAAGTGATTTATCAGCTGAGATACCAATTATGCAGTCGCCTCTTTGTGTTAGGAAATTTTCCTTAGTTATTTCAAAAGTAGTTGGATGTGTAGCCAGTACATTTTGGTGACCTTTAAACTTAACAACCTCTATACTAAACCAGTTCAATTCCAGCAAGAAATTGTCACCGTAATGACTGATGATTGTTTGCTTAATTTACCTTTATTCACTTATTTGACATTAAGAGTATTAGAGGTTTGTGTATGAAAATCCAAGACTTTAAAGAAAAAAGGAAAAAACTAGTAGAACAGCTGATTAAGGAGGGGATATTAAAGAGTGAAAAAGTAATTAAGGCGATGCTTGCTGTCCCCAGGGAGGAATTTGTTCCAACTAATTATAGGGATTATGCCTACAGTGACACACCACTACCTATTGGTTATGGGCAAACCATAAGTGCACCACATATGGTAGCTATTATGACGCAGGTACTTAACCCTGACCCGGGTAATAGGGTACTAGAGATAGGTACTGGAAGTGGTTACCAAGCAGCAGTCCTTGCTGAAATAGTAGGAGATTCAGGTCATGTATGGACTATAGAGAGAATTAAGGAATTAGTTGAATTTGCTAAAAACAATTTAAGTAGGTTATCGTATCTTAAGAGAGTAACTGTCATACATGGTGATGGATCACTAGGATATCCAGCAGCAGCACCTTATGATAGAATTATGGTAACAGCTGCGGCGCCTGAAATTCCTGATCCACTCCTGAAGCAGTTGAGAATAGGTGGTAGATTGGTGGCACCGGTAGGTAACAGGTATTTTCAGAGACTCATAATAGTTACCAAGGAAACTGACGGCAAGATAAAGCAAGAATACAGCATACCGTGTGTTTTTGTTCCATTGGTTGGGAGGTACGGTTTCAAGTTTGACGAGTTTTAAAGTTTTTAAGGAGTGACTAAGATTTACCACAGCAGGTGGTTGTATGCCGGAATTCAAGATAGTGATCAATGATCCTGAGGCAAAGGATCCGAAAGTAGTGTGGGTCAAGGTAATCGGTATAGATGACCTTAAATATACTGAGGAACATAAGGAGGGCAGATCCATACCAGAGGCAAGAATGAACCCAAAAACACTGGAACTACTCAACACTCCTTACAAGATAATTACACTTAGGATATGGAAGAATAGGGCTGCAAATGAAAAGGTGAAGTTCACCTTTAAAGTTGTAGGTGATGAAAAAGTACCTGAAAATACTATATATGTACCTAAGGCGCTACTAACTGATAAGTTAGGTCAGGAAGAGGCTGTTGGCGAGGTCTTTAGGGCCAAGGCTTTCCAAGTGACCGTAGCAGGTGACAAAGCAACTGCATTTATTGATAAGAAGATAGGTGAAACTGTTGATGCCTCAGTCATAGGTATTGGCGGTAAGAAGCTCTTAATTACAGGTGGTTCAGATTTTGCTGGATTTCCTATGGTGCCCACACTGCCGGGTGTGGGTAAGAAAGCGCTCTTATTATCTGGGCCTCCGGGATTTAATTCAAAGAACAAGGGTGAAAGAAGGAGAAAATACGTAAGAGGTAATACAATAAGTGAGGAGATAGTTCAGATAAACACTAAGTTAATTTCTGCATAAATTTCATGAATTATTACTATGTAACAAGTACCAAAGACTTTACCAGGGAAAAGCCTCGAGGACATTCAACTCTCTCTATCACCTTTACTATCTTAACCTTTGCTTTGTTAGGTAGTAGGTCAGGTCTGCAGAACCTATAGTATTTGCAGTCCTTCTTACTACACTCAATTTTTGAATATGAAACTATCATTGACTCAATAGCGTATCTCTTTGGAATGCATGCATCAACTGCTGTTTCCTCAACCTCTACAGTAATTACGTACTCATTTATTGGGCATCTATTTTTTATGTTTAGAACCCTGATTATGCGGTATACGTGCCCTACCTTAAGTTTGTCTATGCATACCCTCCTGAATTTACAGTTTATGCACTCCGGAGATCCACCCTTAAACTGGAAAGTATAGCCTTCTCTAGCTACTATGTAGCTAACTAATGTTATTATCCCCACAGCAACTGCCCTAATATTCTAATACGTGGCTCACAGCTTATTACTCTTAATTTTCACGAGTGGTTATTTGCTTAGTCTATTACGCCTGTTATTCTTGCTAGTTTTTCGGCGGCCTCCCAAGTGAGTCCTGACTCCCCCAATATAGTGTACCTCTCTGGTCGTATTGTGTGTGCCATTGTGAGGGCTTTAATTACATCCACATCTCTTACTCCAAGTTCCTTTGCCGTTATTGGTAATCCTAAGCTTCTTACTATTTTTCTTATTCTTCTCCAATTACGTCCATGTAAGTAAGACATCATTATAGTCCCAACAGCAACCTGCTCGCCGTGTAGTGCAGGATAGTTAGCAACTACGTCTAATGCATGGCTAAATAAGTGCTCGGAGCCGCTGGCTGGCCTTGTTGAGCCTGCTATGCACATTGCTACTGAAGCACTAATTAGTCCTTCAATAACTATCCTAACAGCATCTGACCCACCAGCACTAATTATTTTACTAAAGCTTAGTATGTGCTTTGCTGACAGCAGTGAGAGCGACGCAGCATAATCGCCGTAATATTCGCCCTTAAGTCTATGGGCAAGCCTCCAGTCCAGTACAGCTGTGAGCTTACCTATTAAGTCTCCGGCACCTGCTAGTAGTAGTCTGTGGGGAGCTTTGGTTATTACTTTTATATCAGCTACGATTGCTACAGGAGGTGATGCCTTAGCAGAGGTAACTCTCCCTATTCCTCTTATAGAAGCAAAGGGAGAGGCTATTCCATCATGTGAGGCAGCTGTCGGGACACTTATGAAAGGTATTCCAGTTTTTGATGAAACATACTTAGCAGTATCTATGGACTTCCCTCCACCTAGCCCTATAATTAGCGTAGGCTTGAAAGCAGTGACTTCGTCTTTGATCCTCTCTACTTCATCTATGTAAGTACTGTGTACGGGGCTTAATTCAACAGAATAATTTCTGTCACTGAGTAAATTGGCCAGTAGCTCTCCAACAATTTTTCTTATATTTGGCCCAGTTACTATGAAGATCCGCCTACCTAAGTGTAGATCATTTATGAGGTCAGGTAGTGTATGTAGAATATCGCCTCCTATTACGACTCTCTTGGGTAGATCGAATATGTGTGGGCTTATGTTGTCCATCTGAATACCTAAGAGGAGTAACACTTATTATCTAATAAAAGCTTACATCATAGGATCGTATTGAGGTAACTGCAGGGACGTGGTGATTAATTATGAAACTTATGTCTGGTACAACAACAGTAGGCATAGTTGTTAGGAACGGCGTGGTAGTTGCAGCAGACAAAAGGGCAAGCTCGGGGTACTACGTAGCTCACAAAAAGGTCAGAAAAATAGTTAAAATTGACGATCACGTAGTTATGACCACAGCAGGCCTAGTTGCTGACGCGCAAATGCTTGCTTCAGTACTCCAGTACCAAGCTAGGAATTATAAAATAGCGGTTGGAAAGCCTATACCTATCAGTATGCTTGCGTCATACCTCTCACTAATTCTTAATAGTAGTAAGTACTTTCCATACATAGTTCAATTACTCCTAGCAGGCTATGACGAAGCTCCTAGGTTATTTGCGGTTGAGTGGTTCGGTGATTACGTAGAGGAGGACTATGCAGTAACCGGGTCGGGTTCACCTATTGCGGTAGGTGTGATAGAGTCAGAGTACAGTAAAGATATGGACATTGAGAAGGCAGTGGAGATTGCTGTAAAGGCGGTGAGAGCATCTATTAGGAGAGACACATTTACAGGAGAGGCAGTAGATGTAGTTGTAGTCACTAAAGAAGGTATTAGGGAGATGAGTTATCCGAGGTAGTAGTTAAGCATGGTCGTCCTTATAGATAAGGTTAGAGCTAGGATAAGAGAGGAGATATTTAAGAAAATACCTTACGAAGCGCAAGTAACTAAGATAGAGTTTGAGGGTCCTGAAATAGCTATTTATGTAAGAAATGTAAAGTTCATAATAGAGAACGAGTCAATAATTAAAACCTTGGCTAAGACCATACGTAAGAGAATAGTAGTTAGGGTTGATGAGAGCTCTAGACTGCCTGAGAGGGAGGCCTTAAAGAAGATTATGTCGCTGCTACCGCATGACGCATTAATAGATGAAGACGACATTACATTCGATAAGGTGCTTGGTGAAGTAGTTATTAAGACACCTGAGCCAAAGGTATTCTTCCAGGATGATAAGCTTCTCTACAGAATGATTTTTCAGGTAACTGGATGGAGGCCGAAGATAGTCAGGAAGCCCCCACTAAAGTCTAAAATTCTTGAGGCTGCCTTGAGGTACTTAGTCAGCGAATCTGATGAGCGCTTAAAGATTCTGAGAGCTGTAGGTGAGAGAATACATAGACAGACTTTGTTCAAGGATCAATATGTCCGAATTACGGCTCTAGGAGGTTTTCAGGAGGTGGGCAGATCGGCAATACTGGTCGAGACAGCAGAAAGTAAGGTTCTCCTAGACTTTGGCTTTAACCCAAGTGCACCACTGCATAAACAGGCTATGCCCAGGCTGGATACACTAGGCGTTAGACCGGAAGAACTGGATGCAGTTATTGTTACCCACGCTCACTTGGATCACAGTGGGCTAGTTCCATTTCTATTTAAGTATGGTTATGAGGGCCCTGTCTATACTACTCAAGCTACGAGGGACTTAATGATACTGCTTCAGCTGGATCTCTTAGATATATCTAAGAGGGAGGGTAAGTCACTACCTTTCGACATTAAGGACGTCCACAAGATGCTACTGCATACGATACCGCTGAGGTATGGTGAAGTCACTGACATAACAGCAGATATTAGATTAACTCTCTATGATGCTGGCCACGTACTAGGCTCGGCCATGGCTCACCTGCACATAGGCAACGGTCTGCACAATATAGTGTATACTGGTGACTTTAAGTTCGGTAAAACAAGACTACTGAATAAGGCTAATACGGAATTTCCGAGGGTTGATACACTTATAATGGAGTCAACATATGGTGGTGTCGTCCAGCCTCCACGAGAGCAAGCTGAGAGGGAGTTAATTGAAATCGTAAGGAAAACTATTGAGCGTAGAGGGAAGGTATTAATTCCAGCTCTCTCTGTTGGTAGGGCGCAGGAGGTTATGGTTGTTATAGCTAATGCTATGCAGTCAAGTGCGCTGCCTGAGGTGCCAGTGTACATTGAAGGCATGATAAATGAGGTTACAGCAATACATACAGCATATCCGGAATTGCTCTCGAGGGAATTAAGAGATAAGATATACTCTGGCGAGAACCCGTTTACGTACAGGGCATTTAAGATTCTAGAAGGTAAGACAGCTAGAGCTGAACTAGTGGAGTCTGACGAGCCGTGTATTATAATAGCTACATCAGGAATGCTTACTGGTGGGCCAGCAGTTGAATACTTCAGATTGATGGCGCCAGACCCTAAGAATTCGCTGATATTTGTTAGCTACCAGGTAGAGGGTACTTTGGGTAGGAAAATAAGGGATGGCCTAAGAGAAATACACCTAATTGTTGGTGATAGGTTAGAGATTGTGAAAGTTAATATGGAGGTTCATGCAATTGAAGGATTTTCAGGTCATTCAGACCACAGGCAGCTCTTGGCATTCCTAGCGAATATATCACCTAAGCCTAAGAGAGTTATATTAAATCATGGAGAGCCGAGTGCTATTGAGGCGCTAGCTAGGTCTATAGTTAGGAAATTGCAGGGTAAAGCACTGCCAGCTAACATAGAAATATACACGCCCAGAGTACTTGATTCACTAGCTTTAGTTATTTGATTTTCTACATTACGGTGAACTGGAAATAGATATTTGTACTAGCAGTTTCTTAGTTTTTAAGTGAGAAAAATGAGTAATTTGAGACCGAACATCTTCATAGCCTTAGGTGTTGTAGGGCTCATATTGCCACTACTATTTATTGGTGTAGCAATAGCTTATTCGCCATGGTTTAATATAGCTAATAATGCTCTGAGTGACTTAGGTCATGCGGTAAGGAGTAATATAGCATCGATATTTAATTTTGGGTTATGTCTTGGCGGCTTCATAGTAGGTGCTCATGCAGTATACTACATACTGCCTACAGACAGATTATTTGGGTCTCTGCTCACTCTATCAGGCTTTAACCTAGTACTGATAGCAGTATTCGATGAGGTCTATGGAATGCTTCATTTTATTGTTTCAGTGACATTTTTCATTATGTTGGCAGCATTCTTAATAGTGTATTCTATACGCTTTAAGTCAATAGCTGCTATGGTTGCTGTAGTCGCAAGTCTGGTGATGTGGGTACTTCACTTCAGCTATAGCATACCTAAGGGAGCGGCAATACCAGAGCTTATTTCTATAGCAGTCTTTATTCCTTTTTATGTGAGACTGCTGGCAATGCTTAGAAAGAAATTAGATAAAGAGAGAATAAATCCTGGGGGTTGTGGTGGACCGGCCGGGATTTGAACCCGGGACCTCTCGGATGCCAACCGAGCGCTCTTCCGAGCTGAGCTACCGGCCCGTAAACTAAGGTATCTGAGCGGGGTTATAACTATTTCTTTATTCATTTCTACTTACTCTTTACTTGCTGAATAAATTGTAGTGAGAGCTTCCATATTTTATCGCCTGCATAATGCATGTTCTTTATGGCTCTTCCGCGTTTCTTAGTTAGTATCTCACTGGAAGACATCAGCGCCTTCCCAATCACCAGTGGCGCGGTCTTATTAGGGTTCCATACTGAGACTATGTCACCTATCTGGAAGTTAGTTACCTCTATTATCCCAGGCGCCATGACATCAGCACCATTGAGCAAGTGCTTGACTGCTCCCTCATCAACTACAGCGTGTGGTAAACTGTTTATGCCGCTTAATTTAACAGCAAT